>NZ_LIWS01000004.1:0-258545 GCF_012978835.1 Campylobacter sp. RM16190
AGAATCGAACTGCCGACACGCAGATTTTCAGTCTGCTGCTCTACCGACTGAGCTATCCAACCACCTAAAAAAGAAATGTGATTATACACTTTTAAATTTTAAAATTAGGTTAAAAACGTAGTATTATAAGAAAATATGTTTATTATATACTAACAACTACAAACTAGCAAGGTGTCGGTGTTTGATAAAAAATAGTATATCAAAGTATATAAAAATAAAACTACTTTTATATACTGCTCTTGGCACACTTTTGGCACACTTAAAGTTTTACATATCAACCTATTATAGGGTTAATATGCAAGACTTTAAAATTCTTTTTGGCACACTTTTATACATTTCTTTCAAAGTGTGGTGTATCGATAAAAGATTTGAAATTGCCACCCCATCTGTTTTCAGGACTTAAACTCTCCCAAAAATCGCCGACTTCTTGTAGGTCGGCTTTTGCTGTTAGCCAATTTCCATTTTGGAAAATATGCAAATCTACCGCACACCTTTTTAGATGATTGGAATTCATTGTCTTGGTTTTGCCCTCTTTGAAATAAATCTCTTGTTGGGCTTTAGTTCTTTCAAGCTCTCCGCATCTTACTTCGTATCCGTTATCGTGTAGATGATTAAGCAGCTTAGCAAAATCTCTACTGAATGCTTCTTGATGTTGTCCTAGTGTCATTTATTCCTCCAATTTCTTTTTAGCTTCTTCTTGTTGATCGTATGTCGGTGGCTCTCTAAGAGTAAAATCAGGTAAAAATTTCTTGATAGTTTTTTCAAGTGCAACACAAATCCACGCTGAAAATATCCTCTCAAATAGCGATAATGCTCTTGTACCCATATGTGAAGCTACACCGACATAAACAGCCATTAGCATATTATCTACGCCTGCATATCTACACAAATGAAACGTAAGAACTCCAATGAGAGAGCTAATAACAATATCGCCTACCCACTCACGTATTGAAAAATGAGGGATTTCTCTTTGTCTTATGCGTCTTATTGTGTGAGCGGTGCCAGCCCAAACAGATAAAAACACAACATAGATCGGAATGCTCCAGCCTATAAGAAAATCCCAAACTTTATCACTCACTTTTTTATTTCCCTTATCTCTTTCTTTGCTTGATCTATGCGCTCAAGAGATTTAGCAAGTTCGGTTAAATTTACATCTTGTGGATTTTTAAGAGCAAATTTAACCCTATCTATACTCTCGCCACTAAAACTGGCTATTTTTAAAATTTCATCATCGGTATATTGATGTCCCGTAATCGCACCTTGACATCCGCTCAATAATATGCCTGCTGCTAGTGATACCGCTACTATTATCATCAACTCTTTCACAACTTTTCCTTTCATAAAATCTGTAAACAAACCCCAGCCCATAAAAGGCGACTTTACCCATTTTGTAAGCTTCCTCATAAGTGTAGTCATGTTTTGTTACGATGCCTACACAACCGCTAAGCAGGAAGACTAACAGCAAGCTTATTAGCTTCATCTTTTTTAACCTTATTCCATGCACTCCAGCCAAACATACGCACCGCTCTATAAATCGTCCTGCGTGTTATCGTTCCTACTCCGTCAGCTTTCATAGCTTCTAGAAAGAGGTCGTCAGCCTCTTTTCTTGTAGTGGTCTGTGTTGCATAGAGCCAATCGTGCAGGCAAGCCGCCCTGTCATACCTTGCGCCACTCTTAGGAAACAAATTTGTAAAGAGCTGTGGCACACTCGCGCCGTCAAATATAAAGCCCTCTGGTATCACTACAAGATCAGAGCCTGCATAAATCAAAGCTTCTTTTAAGCGATACGAGCCGGTGCCGACTAAGTGAGTGACCACTAAATCGTTTCTAAACACTTGGCACCTCGATACTGATAGCGTTTAAGGCTTCTTCATTTTCAGCCGCCTTGATAGCATCTCTTGTCACCACTCCCCACTTTTCAAGAGCGGCGTTTTCAATTACTTTTTCAAATACCTGCCCGGCTAGGATGTTTCTTTCTTCTATCGTTCCGTTTGCCGTAAGCTTACAAAGCAAAGGGGTGTCTATGCAAGGAGTATTCGGGTCTTTTTTGACAAGAAAGCTCTCTTTGGCTTTTTCTTCAAATGTCCGGACTTCTACGTCCGGGTATTTCTCTAGATAGGCTTTGTAAACTGCATTGATATTCTCGTTTAAATCTCCTATTTTTAGCTTCTTTAATTCTTGCAACCGCTGTGCCTCTAGTTTTGCGACAATTTGTTCGGCTTCCATTTTCGTGCATAGGTGGATTGTGTTGTAATCCCTGCCAAAAATTCGGTATTGTCCGTTTTGTATTTTCTCATATTGATAGTTCATTATTCTACTCCATAGTATTTGAAGAAACGAGGGTTAAATTGGACTATTTTGTTATAGCCAATCCATACCCACCTGCCATCATCAAGCCTAAGCCCTCTACCCATTTTATGGTCAAAAGCGCTTATGTTTAGTGCAATATCTAGGTTAAAAAGTCCCTTCTTTGTCTTTATTTTTGTCTCACTCATTTTTATACTATTTAAGCTAAAAAGAAGCATGCCGCTAAGATCCGGGTCGCCACTTATGCCGTCATAAAGAGCGGAAGTTGATTGTCCGTAAGAAACATAACCATAACCGACATCATAATAAGGCTCGGTGCGTGTCAAATAGCCGTCTGGTCTATGATTTTGCCCACTAATAGTGTAAATACTTGTTCCGCCAGGGCGAGTAGCTCTAGCTTTTTTCTCCCAACTCCCGTCAGGGTTAAGAATGCATGGGTGGTATCCTGTATTATTTATATCAGCTATAATGCCAACCAGTCCATTAAATGACAAGCTGTCATACTTAAAGCAGACCGGTTGTCCATCTACTGTGTTATTTATCTGTTGCCAAGTCTTAGTAATACCGTCATCTAGCGAAACCAATTTAAACAGAATATCAAAATTTGTGCCGCCTATTGCAAAAATCTCTATCTCACTGCCGTTTATACCTCTCTTAACTTTTTTTGTATTTATCGGTAGAGATAGACTAGAAATTTCTAGGGTTTGCGTTACTACTGCCAAATTTATGTTGCCTTGATTATTTTGAAAAAATACCATATCACCATTTGGGAATTTTTTGTAACTAGGCGAATACGTTAATGGAAATGTTTTAATGGTTTCATATGAAAAAGATAAAGCTTCAAAAACAAAATCCTCTTTCATCATATCCTTTAGGGTGTCCGCATAGAGCTTGTTTATATCCACAACATTAAAGGCTTCACTAGAATTAGCCCTAAAAAGAATTTCAGAATTTGAATTTGCTGGAGTTATGTTTTTTTCTTTTGAGATTTTAAGGTTGTTAATTGTCACAGTATCGTCTGCAATACCTACTTTAGCGTCAAATTTGTTCTGCAAATTCTCACTACTCCATGTGGAAACGGCAGAGGTTTTCATATCGTTTATAACATTGTTCTGCTCGTTGATATACGATTTTGCCGTAGCAAGGTCTGTATCAATCTGATTTTTTCTCTCATCGATGTGTGTTTTTATCGCATCAATTTCGCCTTTTCGAGTCTCTACGTGAGAAGTATTGTTTTCTATTTCTGTGTGCATAGTCTCTATTTGACCGTGCTTGGTTACCGCATCTTTGTATTTCGGGATGAAGTCGGCGTGCTTTTCGACTATCTCGTCGTATTTGCTATCAATATCCGCCGCTCTTGTATTTAGCTCTGCGATTACTTGATTTGTTTGCTCCACTACTTCGTTTTGTTCTGTTACGTGCGTGTGAAGATGTTTTACCGTAGCGTCCGCCCTTTGATTAAATGTTGCAGGCTCAAGGCTATCCGGTGCCGGTCCAAACTGCGTCAATTCTTGTGTTATTTGTGAAATGTCCGCCATTAAATTACTCCTTCTAAATTTATATCTAACTCGCTCATATCTGCATTGGGTATAACCATTTCCATATCTTTATAAAGTCCGAAAATCGATAGGCTCTCAAATCCCTTATCTCTCTCGTCGCCTATAAATAAGCACAATTTACCTGCATTTCTAGCTAAGATTTTTTGATTGCTATCTACTTGCCCCGTAGGCATCACAACTCTTACGCTTGCGTATTTGGCGGTTTTACCTTCTCTTATTCTTATATTGCCCCAATCGTCTATAATCTTTTTAGAATAATCAAGGATTGAAATACTAGGCTCATATAAGGTATGCCCTAAAAAGCGTTTTTTACCTACGACAAGATGTCCTAAATTTGCCCCCTTTTCATTCGGCTCTATTACCATTTTTATCTCTCCGCTTAAATCTAGGTCGGAGAGATGCCAAACATCGTTTATAAACGTAAACGCCCCGCCGAAGAAATACTGCCACCAAGTGTTTACTACGTCTCTTGTGGTTAGTGATTTTTCATATAATAAAATGCTGTTTCTATCGTAAATTGACACTTTTTTGCCGTCCATATTAAAAAATGCAATTGCGTTTACGAAATTGTTATCGATGTTAATCTTGATCTCTAAATTGTCCTGTCCGTTTTCAGTCTGCGTATTTACTATGTCGTCTTGAAATTTAGTAGGGTTTGTATTTCCCGTCTCAGCCCACTCGTTTATACTTTTATCGGGCGAAGTTGTGCCCGAATTAGCTACGGCACAAGTGTAAATTTTGTTGTTATAGATTACTTTTTGCCCCCAAACGTAAGCGGTTCCGCTTTGCCAAGTAGGCGTATTGTCGAGCTTGGCGTTGTTGGAAACTATTGTATAGGGCACTTTTTCAACTAATGTCATTACATGGCCTTTGTAAATAGCTTATCGCCATCGGTTACGTTTTGGAAGCTCAAATTTAGTTCTTTCATATCTTTGCCTTGTGTTTTTAATAGATAAACAATTTCTCTTAGAAGTCTTTCCAGCTCTTTGTTGTCGGTATCTACCTTAAGCGTTCGGCCGTCAAGTGGCAAAACGGCTTCAGGATAGCCTGCTTCGCCTATAAGTGCCGCCGTAGGTCTTGTAACTATGCCACCATCAGCAAACGGTTTAAAGCCTTTGGATTTATACCACTCAATCCAATCCGATTTATTGTTTGACCCTGTAATTGCAATAGCGCTTTTAATCAGTTCGCCCGCTAGTTGGGTAATAGACATTTGCCCTGCATTTATCTTGTTTCGCCAAAACTCTAAGCCTGATTGCTCTACGCTTCTGCCTAGTGAAGACAAGTATGTTTGATTGATTTGCTTGTCAAGATCACTCAGTAATAAAGCCCCGTTTGCAGTAGTTATTCTATTATCTACTTGAGATTTGCCCGATGAATAATCAGGCAGTTTAGGCGTATTGCCGTTAGCGTCTTTGCTTAGTGATGTCAAAACATCTCTTAAATATCTAACCATAGGGCTTGAATTACCTAACAATCTATCAAGCTCGCTAATCTCATTTTTAGAGTTTTGGATTAATTGTTGTCGTTGAGCTTCAAGCGCCGCTAGTTGATTTTCAATCGTCTTGTTACCGATATTTAATAAGTCTTCTAGTTTTTTAATTGACTTATTAATATCATCAAGCGTTGTGCGATCCGATATTGCTTCTATCTCGCCCGCCATTTTTAACATATTGAGCTTGTATTCTTCGTATGTCTTGGCTGTATCTTTAAAGTATTGCTGTTGATGATTGGCGGCATTTGATAGATTATCAAAGGCTTTAGAGCTGTAGTCTTTATTATTCCAAGCTACACGCGCACGCTCTAAGGCGAATTGATAGTTTATTCCGCTTGTTTTATGGTCAATCACGTTATCTCTTATGCGTTGCGCTATACCGCCTAGCTTTTCGATTACGTTTTTTTGTAAATTTAAGACGTTTAATTGCTCTCTTTGTAGTTGCAGAGTCTTCTCGGCTTGTTCGGCAAGCTTTAACCCTGCAATCTGCTTGTTAAGAGCTTCTAATTCGACTAAAGACTTAATCCAACCCTCTTTGCCACCACTTGCATCTATGGCTTGTTTATGCTCGGTTAAGACTTTTACAAGCTCTTGTCTTAGTTCGGTATTGCCCTCACTTAAAAACACTTGCATTTGATCCGAGCTTAGACTTAGTAGATATTTGCTCCAGCTGTGAATATCGGTAGCACTTCCAAATTTAGCTACTTCTTTTCTTTGGTTATCGCTTATGTCGTAGTTTAGTCCGCCAAGTAGGGTATTAAATCTTCTGTAGATTGATTGAAGCCCTAAGAAAGTTGTATCTATCTTATTAGCTCCATAAAAACCCGCTTGAATACCCGCTATCTGCTGAGTGAATGATATAACCGCTTTCGTATAGTCTTCTTGGGCTTTTCTAGCCGCATCAAATGCTATTTTAGCGGCATTCCACTTATCAACATTTTCTTTTGTGAAATCGCTTCTTAGGGCTTCTAGGTATTTATTTTTGAAACTCTCGGCTGAAACCTGAAGAATATCACCTATCTCGCCAAATGAATTGTCGGTCGCTAAACTAAATGCATCAATCGCTTTTTCAACTGATACTGCCGCTTTTAAGATAGGGTTTTTTAAATCACTCAACTCTATGTCTATTACTGATTGATTGACAGTATTTAGGCTCTCAACTATTACCTCTAATACTTGTTTTTTCTGCTCTTTAGCGTAAGCCTCAAAGCTTTTTCGCATTTCAACTAAGCGAGCATTTTCGGCTTCAATTTGCGCTGGAGTTTTGGCTATATCATCGGTTTTGTTAATTAGCCCTAGTTGTGGAGCCATTCCATAGCCACCAATCAAAGCACCTTTTCTTAGAAGTTTTTCGGCTTTGTCTCCAAGCGTGTTTGATATTAGTTTGCCAGCCTTGTCAAATATTTTTTTTGAGCCGGGACCCACAAAAATATTAGATAAATTCCATTTTTTAATAGTAGCTCTATGAGAGTCTTCCAATGCAATATTTCTAGCTAGACCCGTAAAACTGCTTAGAGCCCCTAGTGCCAAGTTCTCGTTTAAGAAAGAATTTGCGCTAAAGTGTCCTGCGCTTAAGACTAGTCCGTTGGTAGCACTTATGCCACGTAATGACATTTGCACCGCTTTTGTACTTTGTTCTAATAGTGCGGCTGTTTTTGCATCTAAGGCATCATACTCCCAGCTTACTTTTTTTCGCCACCAGTTCTTTTTTGTTTTTTCGGTGTATTTTTGAATATCGCCTGTGTCTATCTTCTCATCAAGTGCTGCACCTATCGCTGCTCTTAAAAACAATCCCGCGTCAGTTTGTTTAGCTTTTGATATAAATGATCCTATGACAAGACCAACCGCAGCTATTACCCAGCCTACAGGATTACTTATTAGCCCAGCTGAAGCAAGACCGCCACCTATACCGCCACCGATTGCCCCGCCTAAGCCCGCTTTGGTTTGTGTGCCTGTAAGCCAGTCTCCTAAAGTTCCAGCGGCATAGCCTATACCCGCACCAGCGAAAGCACCGCCTGCCACATATGATGGACTTACGGTTCCACCTGTAGAAAAGTATGCGGGCATAGAGCTATTAGTTAGCACGCCTTGTGCTCCTGCTCCAAAATCATATACAGCGGTGCCTAGTTTAGAATATCCCAAACCATTTAGCCAGCCTTTAGCGGCTAGAGCCGGGTTTGAAGTGAGGTTGGATACAAACCCTGAGTATCCGCCCTCAAATAGTCCAGTAAATGCAGAGTATGCGGTTTTTAAATTCGAGATAGAGCCTAATAAATTTGTTGTGCCCTTATCTAAAGCGTCCGCACCGCGTAAAATTTGCCCAGTGGATGAAAGCTCAACCGTAGTGCCGCTGACCGATCCTATCCAGCCACCGCTATCGTTTTTGGCTAAGCCGAGATTTGATGCGATGCTAGCGAGATTCGACCCACCGCCAAGCAATGCACCAAAACTGCCCGATAAGCCTTGCGATAGACTTCTGGCATAAGGACTTATCATATCCCTAAATAGCCCTTGTCCTATGTCTTTTAACGCACTCTTTAGGTCTTTTGTTTTTCTCATAAAGAGGTTAAAGAAGCCATCCTCTACGGTCTTTGACATAGTAGAAACGGTATCAGCCCAAGAGCCTTTTATGTCTTTAAATGCTGAGTTTGCATTTTTTACAAAAGGGGCTAGAAATTTCTTTTTTTCTATTTCAAGTAATTTTTTAAACTGCTCTGTTGTTAGCTTTTCGCCATTTTCAAATATTAATTTTTGATATTTTTCTTCAAGTTTGGCTTTTTCTATTTGCCAAGCCTCTTCATACTCTCCTATGGTTTTATAGTATTCGCTTCTTAAATCAAGTTGTTTATTGATAATCTCTTTTTCGTTTTCTTCTGCTCTTTTTAAATGTTCTTGTGAAATTTTGCTTAAGTTTGCATCTAAGAATTTTTGTGCTTCTTTTTTAGAAATGCCCAAATCTATCATTTTGTTATATTTATCTATAACGGTTTGCGTGTTTTTTTCGATTTCCGCAAAATACACCTCATTAATTTCTTTAAGGGCGCTTTTTATCTCATCCAATCCTTTAACATATTCCTTGTTAAAGTTATTGATTTTTTTCGTAATCTCTTCTCTGGCTTTTAATAATCGTTGTCTAGTTTCTTCTTGTTGTAGCTCTTCTTGTGTATTTTTTGCTTTTTCTTTGTTAAGATTTTCTAAATCTGCATTGACATCTGCAAGCTCTTTTTTTAAATCTGCCAATATTGTTGTATTTTTATATTTATCGTTTAAATTTGCTATTAGGTCGCCAAATTTATTAGCAGTTTCTTTTGATGAGTTAAGCGCATCTTCGTTGATTTTTTCAATACGTCTTATTTCTGCATCAAGTTCTAAACGCTTACGTTCAATAGCCTTTATGTCGCCTAGGATAGCAGTTCTTTCTTTGCCTTGTGGAGGAAAAGGCGAGAAAAAAGAACCTGTCTTTAACTTTGTAGTCAATTCTCTTTCTTTGGCATCCAGCTCTCTACGTCGATCATTAATGTCATTAATCATTCTGTTGCGTTCGTGCTGACTTAATTTCGACAACTCTTCATTAGTCTTTTTTATGGACTCCGTTAAGGCATCCGCCCCTTTTTTGCTGTCATCAAAGAACCTAAGAAGTATCTCAAACCCACCAAAAACTAAGGCAGTTGGTAAAAATGTCTTAAAAGTTGCGCTAGTTCCTTTTAAAGCTACATTTAAAGCGCTCAAAGACGTGATGTTGGCTTTTGTTATTAGACCGAAGCCCTCACTTATTAACTTAGCCCCTCCCATAGCGGCGCTGTAAGCCAATGTTGATGCTTTTACCGCTACAAAAGCCCCGGCTAAAAACCCTAAATGTTTTCCTGCTTCAATTGAAAAATTAGCAACTTTGGCTATTGCTTCTCTGTTTTCTTCTAATAGCTTGGTTGTGGTATTAAGGCTGTCTTTTAACCCTTCAAACATTGGAGCCCCGACAACCTTAGCCAGCTCATTAAATTCATTTTTTAATCTTGCTACTGATGCTTCGTAAGTATTTGCGCTAAATTTAGATATTTCGTTAAATTCTTTTAGTTTGTCCATCAAGAGCTCGTAGTATTTACCACTCTTAATAGCCTCTTGAGCTAATTCTTTTGTAAGCCCTAAGTTACCCTCTAAAAATCTTGTTAATTCGCTTGAAGTCCATTTGCCAGCGCCTACTCCGTCAAGTGTTCGGATCATCTGCTCTACATTTATGCCAACAACAGACGCCATGTTTGCCAGCCCCTCAAAGGCTTCTATGCTTTGTTTTAAGCTTAGATTGCCGCTTGCAGTGGAGTAAAAAGCCTTAAACATTTGTGAAGTTTGATCTAGACTAAATGATGTTTTGCTGGCTATTTTATTTAGGCTTTGTAGTGTTTCTTCCGCTTTTTTAGTAGATAAGACCCATTTTTGTTGGACATTGAGCATCTTGCCCATACTGGAAACGTTTGAATGGCTTACGCTTATTAGTCCTGTTAGTGATGTTTTTAGCTGCTCGATCTCTGAATTTGCTTTTATAACAGCATTTGCTACATTTGAAAACCTATCAACTCCGAAGTTTATAGCACTAAAGACCCCTGTTAAAGCCTGTGCTGAGTGAGCTAGAGTATCAATAGTTTTTCGTGTGCTATCCGATGCTTTGCCGAAAGCTTGGAATTTTTGCATAAGCCTATCAAGACTTAATATACCGTCTCTTGCATCAAATTCATATTTTTGTTTTACACTTCTAGCCATAACTTCTCTCTAAATTTGGTATAATTAAATAAAAAAAGGAGACAAAATGCTTTATGCTGATTTTAGTTCTAGCACTATAAGTTTTATATTGGCTCTTTTTATTTGTTATTTCTTGTTCTTTCGCCCATTTCTTAAGGCAAACAAAGCACAAAAACTTTGTGAAAATAAAATTAACGAGCTTAAATGGGTTATGAAGCAAAAAGAAAAGGGTAAAACCCTTTATGTTGAGGACTTGAAATATCTTACAAAAGATGATTTGAAAAAATATCTTAACGCTAGATTTTATTAAGTCCAAAAGCACTTCTTAGCTTCTCCTCAAACTCTTCTTTTTTACTTTTCTTTTTTCTTGAAGTGATCATAAAATCCTCATAGCGCAAAGGCTCTTTAGCGAAGATGTTATGCACTTTTGAAATAAGCAGTGCAAGCTGAAGCTCTGCTCTGTCTGCGAGCAAAGGCTCTACTCTGAGGTAGTCAGCCCAAGCTCTAAAATCGCTTTCTGTTAGGATATGATCAAGCAAAAAAGGGTTTGGAATACCAAGATGTGAGGCCAGTTTAAATCTAAACCTCACATCATCATCCCCCATATCTACTTTTTTGCGTTAAGCTTCTCCACCTCTTCGGAAATTTGCCTAATCCCTGCGTATGCTTCTTCTGGCAACTCTTTAATTTCCGCTATACTAAGTTTTGGCTCCACCAAAGCAAAGTGAGCTGTCAGTATTTGCGCCTCAAGAACATCAACTATCTTTACGTTAGTTGTTTCACTTGATTGTTGAAATACTTCTGTCGCCTTAATTCTCTCTGCTATGGTTAGAGGGCGAATTTTGACCTCCCCGCCCCAAGCTTTTATTTTTACTACTTTTTCGTCAGTGCAAACAGACTGCTTTATGCTTTCAAGATTTAACATTATGCAGCCTCCTTGACGGTTGGATTGCCGATAACCTCAGCCGTAAATTCTGCTTGTGCCTTGCCGTCTTTTTCGCCTTTGATTACGAATTTAGATAGCCTTACAGTAAATAAGTATGTAGTGCCATTTGCACCCTTTGAATTATTTAACTCTATGACTAGCCCTATGTTTTCATTAGCATTAAATGCTTTTTGCAACTCATTAACCCCTTCTGCGCCTGATGGATCATAAAGCACTGTTGCACTCATTGCGCCATATTCAATACTTCCTGTCGATACAATTTGTGAAAAATCTTTGTCGTTGATAGGCTTGTATTTTTTAACCTCTCTTGTAGCTTCTACTACTGTTGGGTAGTCTTCTAAATGTCCTACTGCCTTTGATGTAGTAACCGTTGTTGGAAAACTTGAGTTTTCGCTTAGCTTGGCGACTTTAACGCTTAACCCTGTATAGTCAGGGCTTGTTGAAACTGCTGGCATTGCCACTCCTTAAAAGTAAATTTGAGACAATACTAGCTGTTTTAATTTGGGAATTGGGTCAAAAAGGTAATAATAAATATGGTAAAATTAAATAAAGGAGTTGTTATGAAAAAGTTTTTATTGTTGTGCGCAATCATAAGCCTATCGTTTGGGGATTGCGAGCTTGTTTCTCAAAAAACCGATAGAATGACAGACGCTGTTATAAGTGACGTTGAGTGTAGTAGTAACGGCAATAAAATTCTTTTTGAGTTATCAAAAGTCGGATCAGAAAACAACATTAAATTTGCCCAAGACAAATCCATAATGCTAGACAAAGTCGAAAAACCAGCCTATTCACCAAGAGAAATGAGAGGTTATGTTGATATAAGAATAGATAAAAACCCAAAAATACAGTTTCACGCAATTATATACAGAACAGAAAAAGATATTGATTTGTTAAACTTAGACTTTGATCAAGAAAAGATATTGAGCGATCAACTATCCAACTCTCCGACCACTCTTTTAATTCAATACGGGGCTGTTTTTGGCGATGATTATAAAAAACACATTATAGAATTTGACATATCTAGCTTAAAGAATTTTTATTAATTTTAGCATTTTTTGGGAGTTGTTATGAAAAAAATATTATTGTTAGCCTTAATGGCTGGGTTGGTATTTGGCGAGTGCAGGAAGCATGAAATTATAGACAAAATGACAGATGAAAAACATATCACTTTTTCGTGCGAAGATAAAGACAACGGAAGTATTATTTTTTATATCGATAAAGACGGTAAGCCAGACTATACAATAAAAAAAGCTGCCGATGTTGATATGACACTATCGTCAATAAGTTTTCTTGCCACAGAAAATCTTCATCGCAATGAAAGCGGGATGCAAACTATTGTGATAAGAGTGGATAAAAATAAAGCTTATTTTTCACAAATGGAAGTAGCTGATGACTTTGGTTGGCTATTTGACTTAACACAAGAACAACTACAAGAAATAAAATCAGGCAATACTCTTTTAATTCAGTATAAGTCGGCTGTTGGTAAACAAAAAATTGCAGAGATAGATATTTCAGGAATGAAAAAATACCAATAGTTACTTGTCATACTTCTTAATTATCGTCAGTATCTCATCTAAATTTTTGCCCTTTTCGTAGTGATACAGAAAGGGCTCCACCCAACTAGGAATGCCTTTTGCTTTCCAATTTGCAACGGAGTTGTAGCTCATACCGACCATTTTTGCAAAATCATCTCTAGTTAAACTTAATTCTTTTAATCTGTTTGAAAAATCATCATAATCCATTTTTGCCCTTTTTTAACTCTTAGTGTATTTTATCTAAAAAAAATTAACTTAATATTAAGAATACTATTGACATATTTTAACTTTTAGTGTAAAATTACATCAAGTTTTTAATGAATAGTTAAAAACCAATTCACCACAAGCAAAGGATCAAACATGTGTAACTTAGTTGTTATCAACGAAGTAGAAGTAGAGTTTGAGGTGGTCGCCGACCAAGCACACACCACCTCTTTAAAAATTAGTGAAGTTTTTGATAAACATCACAAGAATATTTTAGCACAAATTCGGGCTTTGCCGCAAGATGATTTTAATCGGCTTAATTTTCAGCCGATTACATACATAGACGAAAGAAACAGGCAGCAGAAAGCTTACCATATTACTAAAGACGGCTTCGTTTTACTCGCTATGGGTTTCACAGGCGAAAAGGCTTATAAATTCAAAGTTGAGTATATAAAAGCTTTCAATGCTATGGCGGAAGAGATAAAAAGGCTCAAGTTTGAAAAATATGTGAGTGAAGTAGCAAATCTTAACGCTTGCTTGATTGATAAAGCGAAAAGACATCGAAGAGAAATAGCGGGTTATAAAGGGCAGATTACGCAACATAATGCTTTGATAGCATCTTTACGCCGTGATTTGGCTATCGCTAAAGCCCAGCCTAAATCTTATCAAGAGTTGCAAAGAGATTATGACAGGCTAAAAAGAGATTGGGACGGACTAGCTAAAGACTGGAACGGACTAACAAGCGAGTATATGGCAGTATGCAAAGAAAGAAATGAGCTTAAAAAAGAGATTGACAAACGCAAATACAATCAAGACAAAATTACAGAAACAATCTTAGCTCTTGACAAGATACGAAAACACTTAGACCCTGTATATACAGCTCTTGGTGCCGTTATGGCTTACGCTAGCGATGATGATCGTTTCTTTATGGATAGAAATGAGATATTGAGATGATAATAGCCCCTTAATCGGGGCTAAATAAATATCTCAAACTCAATCATTGTTCGGTAGTATTCTTCGTCTTTGGTTTGTGTAATTTGCAGTGTTGTGATCGGGCGATTGAAGGAGTATAAAGCCTCTTTAAATTTCTCTTTTAACTCTTGAGCCTGTTTGTAGCTTTTTGAATAAATATCTACCTGAATTAAAAAATCTGTCTGATAGCCGCCTGCATTAAGGCTTATTCTATCAAGCTCACTAACTACTTGATAGACCATACAAGGATATTCGCCATCATTGGGTACAACATGAGGGTAAATCTCTAAATTCATATTTGCTTTTAAAAAGTCTATTAGCTCTATTAAGACCACCCTTGCTCCTTTAATAAATCATCTACGTAAGTTTGCATAATTTCGCCCATTTTAGGTTCTACTGCTTTTAGAGCAGGTCTTAAAAAAGGTTGCGCGGCTTGTTTGATTGTGCCATACTCTATAAAATGAGCGTAATATACGTGGGCTTTCTTTTGTTGCTCGCTATCTTTAAATTTGTCAGTGAGATATAATTGCTTAGCCCTCAAAACCTTTTTTTGTTGTTGCTTTGAGAGCTTTTTAAATTCTTTTGCCCTAGTCCCCTTAAGCTTTAGAAGCCTATAATAATTTTTTTCAGTTAGTTTTTTGTCTTTTCTCACAATAGTCGCAGTTCTTAAGACACCTTTTACCTTGCTTTTTGAGCCTACCGCCTCTATGCGGCTTTTTAAATTGCCGGTTTTAACAGGCACTCTAGCCTTAGCTTCATCTCTTACAGCTTTGGCAATTTCAAGAAGCCCTTTGCGAGCGGCTTTCTTTTGAATTTGTTTTGGAAGCTCAGATATTGCATCGACAATATCATATATTCCATCAACTTCTAACTTCATTCTCAACCGCCATAATTATTAATTTTTCATTCTTTTCTCGAGGGTTAATGACCTGTTTGATGTCAAATACTCTATCGTTAAATTCAATTTGCATAGAGGTATTGATTTCTATAAACCTAATCTCTATCTTGTGAGTTATTTCGGCTTGCTCTTTAGCTTGTAAATACTTCTCGTTAGCGCTTATTGGATCTATACTAGCCCAAGCTGTAGCGACTTCTACTTTTTGTTTCTCTTTTTCGCCATATTCGTTTCGAACAAGGTCAAATTTGAATATTTTAATAAGCTTGTTAAGTCTGCCAGCTCTCATTAAAATCGCCTTACTTTGAATTGATCTAGCACAATATCAATATGGCTTCTTGGTAAATCTTGGGCTATTGTGCCGATAACTACATTTTCTCTGTTTTCAAACCAAGAGCATATTTTGTTAAGCGCCCAAGTCTTAATAATTTCAGGTATCTTTGTATATCCTGCTTCAAATTCAACCTCTAGGCTATTAACGCCGACTATCTCTAATGTTTGATAGTCCCATTTTAAAGCCGCCCCGTTTGGAAGCTCTGATATTACCTTAATCACAGGACTTTTTGGCAATACAATAGGCTCATTTTTAAACTCACATTTGAAAGTAGTATTGATTAGCACTCTGCCTGTATAGACTTCAAAGAAATCAACACTTGCGGTTATTAATGAGCTTAAAATTAAATCTTCTTCATTGCCTGTAACCCTACACCAGTTTTTTACTTCATCAAGAGTTAAAAAGGGGTCGTCGCCCCTTTTAATTATTTCAAGCTTCATAGGTCAAACTCTGCTTTTATTCTTTGAATTTCGGCTTTTAACTTGTTTAGCTTGTCTTGATTTTGCTCTAGATCACGAATAAGCACACGCGTTTCGGTGAAATTTATATTGAACATACTAAATAAAATTTTGTTGTTCAATGCTTCGCCTAAAACACGTGCTTTTGCTTCACACTCTGTCAAATCATTTTCAAGCTCAACTAATTCGCCTCGAGCATAAGTTTTTCTATTAAACATTACGTTCCTTATTTCATCTTGAAAGATTTAACCGCATCAGCAAGTGTTAGTTTGCCGTCTGTGCGCTTATAAATTCTAAAGCCTACTTGACCATTGCCAGCGTAAAGCTCATTTAGTCTTTGTAGCCCCATTGCTCCTCTATCTGCAATTTGATAGTATTTCAAATCACCGAATATCGCAGGCTGTTTGCCCGCTGAAAGTTCATTATCCATAAACTCACTTACATAAACAGGTCTACCTAAAATAGTGTTTGGAGCACCTACCGTAAGCCCTTCCTCCCAAAGGTATCTATTGTTTTTGTCTTTGAGTTTTCTTAGCTCTTTTTCAAAAACATCAGACACTAGCCATGTAGCCTGATTTCTATATCCGACAGCTAGACTGTAGAACATATCAATTACTTCATCGGCTGTAAATTTGTCAGAAGCCCCGGTGGTTATACCGGCAGTAATTCCTGTAATAAGCCCTTTTGGTTTGTTGTTACCATCACCTTTGATAAAGGCTTCTTCTTCAAGAAGAGCTAATCCATCAACCATCTTGCCTTTTACATAAGCTTCGATGTTGATAGCACTATCATTGAGCAACTCTTCGCTGATCTTGATAATACCGCCTGCCTTATGCGCTCCGATTTGGATTTGGGCAAATGTTAAACCTGTTTCTTGGTATGCTGCTGCTTCTTGTATCCATCCGAATTGAGGGCGAGAAGCCTCTACAGGGATTAAGTTTGTATTTGCGGTTGTCATAACAGAGCAAAGCTTACGCATTAAGCACTCTTTGTTTAAGAGTTCTATTACGGAGGTTTGAAATGTTTTCGGCACTGTGTATCCACCGTTAGCATCTGTGGTTGATAGTGCGTTTCTCTCAAACTCTGCACCCCTAATGTATCTCCAAAAGTTCTCAGTGTAAGCATCGTCGCTTTTAACACTGCCTTTTTGCGCTTCAAATTCAGGTGCAGATGCCATAAATTTATCAGCTTTTTCTAGCGCTTCAAATCTTTGTATCTCAGCTTTTTTAGCATCGAAATCACGCTCCATAGCATCATATTTTGCATTTTCTTCTTGCGTAGTAGATCTGTTTTCTTTTTCCGCAGTAGCCAAAATGCCCCTCATGTCAGCAAGTAATTTGCTTGCTTCCTCTCTAAGTTGTTGTAGCTTGTTCATAAAACAATCTCCTTTTCTTTTAAATTTAATTTTCTTTTTTGTGTTTCATAATAAGCAGATTGCTTCATCTGCGCCATTTGCTCTTCTTCACGTTTTTTCGCACCCTTGTCGGCTCCTTTCCATACAGCACTCAGCTCAAGAATTGAAAAATCAGTCACTAAAACCTCGTCTATGCTATCCTCTCCCTTCTCTCGTTTTTGTTCTTTTATGCTGTATCCTATGGAAACATCACTAAGCACACCATCAATATATTTTTTGTAAATCTTTTGGCTATCATCATCGCTTGCAAACACTGCATCGCACAAGAGTTCGCCATCTTCTTCTCGTATGTTTTCAACTCTTGCTATTGCATTATCTACGCTTGGTTCGTGGTCTTTAAACATGGTTTTTAACTCATCAAACCTTGCCCCATTGATGTCTAGTGTTTCGTTGTAGTATCTACCATTATTCCAATCAAATCTTTTACAAGTGTTTTCACGACTAATCATCACAAAAGTTAAAGATTTTGTCTCTTCATTGCTTGCTCTAATAGTCGCTTTACGCGTCATTTTGTCCATTATCTCCCTTTCCAGCCTCACTCATATTTAAAGGCTGTAAATAAATATCCCCATTCTTGATAGGGTTTAAATCTTCTAACTCTCTTATGTCGTTTGCACTATAAACTCCCATATTGCGACCTAGGTTATAGGCTTCAAATCTTGACTTCATATCGCCCCTAGTAATTGCATTAATGTTGAATTTAAAGTAGAAATTACCCCACTCATTAGGTTTTAGTAACCTATGATTTAGAGCTTTTTCTATCTTCACAACTAGTGGTAAAATGGTAAATTCCGCAAATTCCTTACTTTGCTGTTCGATATTTGAAAAAGTCGCTTTTGTAAGGTCTGCTATCATGTGAGGCGGCACTCTAAACATTCTTGCGATGTCTGTAGTTTGGAATGCCCTCAGCTCTAAAAATTGTGCATCTTTGTTTGGTATTGAGATACCTTTATAAGCCGCTCCGCCCTCTAATACTGCTGTTTTATAAGCATTTTCGCCACTATAAGCCTTTTGCCAGCTGTTTTTCATCCTGTCGTAAGCTTCTTGATTAAGCTCTGTTGGTACTTCAATCACACCTGATGGGAATGCCCCGTTTGAAAAGAAGCTTTTGCCGTGATTTTCAGCAATTTGTGTTAGTTCTAAGCCGTTTCTGCACTTGGCGATAGGGCTTAAGCCTGTTATACCGTCTAGTGTGAAATATGGGATATTTACTATCTCGTCAAGTCCAAAGTTATATGTGCCGTCTTTACCCGTATATTGAAAATAGACATCATTGCTTCGCTCTTGCAGACTTACTTGCGAAGCATCTAAAATATCAAGTTGTAGCACTTGTCCATTGCGAGCTCTTATCGGTCTTATATAGCCGTTACCTCTTAAAAGCATAGAAGTAAGCAACGCTTCTAAGAATTGAGCAATATTCATTTTAGGGTTTGGTGCAACTTTAATCAATGGTCTTATTGGATGATTTTGCGCTATTACTCTTTGCTTCCCGTCTGTTTGATAAATTTCAAATGGCAAAGTTGAGATGGTTTCTGAGATAGCTCTAACACAGGCATAAACGGCGCTTATTTTCAGTGCATTTTCATTGCTGACACTTACTCCGTTTGTTGTAGCTGTAAAAATATCATCTGCTTCGCCCCTTGTTTTTGGGGGAGTAAAGAAGTTTTTAAAAAATTTCAACAAACACCAATCCTTGATTTTTTTTAAATACTAGCTGTTTTAATTTGGGAATTGGGTCAAAAACTTTTAATTTCGCCTTTTAAATATGGGCTTACATTAGGTTTTTGTGCTTCGTTGATAGTTTTTATAGCATAAGCCATGACTAGAGCTACTACTCCGTCTATTCTCTCTCTGCTTTTAGATTTGTCGGCTTTAATATTTTCGGCACTATCTCTTATAATTTCAACATTTGAAATCATCCATCTTAAAATCGGGTTGCCAAAATGGTTTATTTTGCCCGCTAATGCGAGAGTTTGTATTGCTTTTGTCGGTGCAGACATCGAGGCATAACCTTGCCCAAAAGGGCTTAAATTTAGCCCCTCATTAGTTAGGTTTGTGATTATCTTCGTGGAATTCCATCTGTCGTAGGCTGTTTCTTTGATGTTAAATTTTTCGTTAATTTGTAAAATATCACGCTCTACAAAGTCATAATCCACTACATTGCCCGGTGTTTGTTTTATTAGTCCTTTGTTAATCCAATCAATATAAGGCACTCTATCTCTGCGGCTTCTCTCTCTTGCATTGTCTTCAGGTATCCAGAAATGAGGGAATATGTGTAAGAACCCTCCTAGTTCGCAGATTACCACATAAGCTGTTATGTCTGTTGTGCTGGATAGGTCAAGCCCTGCGTAGCAATTTACACCCCTAAAATCACTATCGTTAAACCCTTGATGAATATTGTTTTGCCAAACAGCATCATTAATCCAGCTAGTGGATGAGTTGCACCAGATATTCAAATGCTTTGTCTTAAACGCCATCTCTTCTTCGCCGCTACTAAGCGCTTTTTTATAGCGTATGCGTAAATTTTCAAGCTTTACGCCGTATCCTAAGGCTGGGTTTGCCTTTACCCACTCGTTTTCATCCTGCCATTTTCCGGGGTCTGCTTCAAAAATCATACTATAAAAGCTATCATCCTCTATAATGCCCGCCTTAGCTTGCTTTGCGTAGTCGTATTTTTGTTTCATAACTCCTTGTAGGTTATACCCCGCAGTAGAAATAATAAATGCGAGCGGGCTATCTCTATTGATTTGTCCTTCTTCTAATACTCGCCATAATTCGCCATCTTTTGCTGCGTGTAGTTCGTCATAAACGAATACATAGGGTTTTAGTCCGTCTTTTGTATCTGCATTAGCGGTTAGAACTTTTACAAAATCTAAAAATTCGCCGTTTTTTTCTATCGTCTTTGTGCTTTTAAAGATTTTTGATTTTTTGATTAGCGATATGTTTTGTTTTAACATTGTTATAGTTGCGTTAAAGATTATTTTGGCTTGCTCCGTTTCGTTTGCCGCGCAATAAATTTCCTTGCCTTGCTCTGCATCAATAAATAGAAAAAATAGTAAAATAGCGGCTATTAGCTCCGTTTTGCCGTTTTTGCGAGGTAAAAATAAAAGTGCGGTTTGATAGCGTCTTGTTTTTGTATCTTTGCGATAGGTGGCTATCACATCAATAATAAACTCAATCTGAAACGGCAAGAGCTGAAATTTTACTCCTGCATAACGCCCTGTGGTGTGCTTTAAAAGAGTGATAAAATTTATAGCTTTTAACGCTAGTTTTTCATCAATATAAAAGGGACTACTTGCCAGCTCGTCTTGTTTTTGTTTAATAATATCACCGGCTATTTTTAATATTTCATCACGTGGGATAACGTGAAGTTCTTTTTTAGCCATCTAGTAGTTTATCCATTTCATCAAGTTCTATCATTTCACTTATTTTTAACCCCTTTCGGTTCCCTGCTCCTAGCCCTAATGCACGCGCCAAATCTCTCTTTACCCCTGTTAAAGTGTAATAGACCTTAATTAACGGGTGAGGTATTTCGTTGCCGTTATGATCATAAGTAGTAAAATTATCGCCCATTTGCTCTATAACCCTATCAAGCTTTATATCATTTACGCAGTAAGCATAAACAACCGACAAGTCGCAGTATTCATAAAGTCCTATTTCCTTAAGCTCTTTTATGACGGCATGTTTCTTGGCTTTTAAATTTACATCCATATTCGCTTCTTTTAGTGGAATAAGTGCGGTTTTGGTTTTTGTTTCGGCTATTTTTTCATTCCTGATTTTTTCTTTTTTCTCTTTAAAATTTGCATTGGGCTTTTTGCTTACTCGCTCTTTTTCTCGCTTGTCCTTGAGGGTTAAAATTTCACTTTCATAATAAAAAACATTTTTCCACTTTTTGATTGTGGATAGGTTGTGTTTTTTGGCTAAACGGCTCATAGTTTCAGATGAGCCTATGCCTAAAAGGCTCATCGCTTCTTGCTTTGGTATTTTCTTATCGCTTGACTTATTTATCACTTGACTTTGTTCTCGCTTGACTTTATTAAATTTCCAAAAATCCGCCGTGTAAAAAATGAAATGCACCCGTTCGATGTTCACGCCTGCCGAATGTAGAGATTTGACCACCCCTACCCATCGATTTCCTTTTTAACATTGATAGAAACACGCTCAACTTTATCATTTGCTGTCTTTCTATTGTGACAAGCTCGACACAACCCTTGTAGGTTTGATAGTTCTAGCTTTGCCCCACCATATTCTATTGGTGTGATGTGGTCTATTATTTCTGTTGGCTTCCCACACACTCTACAAAAGGGTTCTTGTTGTTTCTTTAATATTCTTGTCTTTTTCCACTCTTTGCTTTGATAAAACCTATCCGCTTCTTTGTTGCGGTAGAATGTATTATAAACTCTGTTTGTGCTCTCATTGACTGCTTTTCTGCACTTATCGCAAAGCCTTTCGTTGGTCTTGATTTGCACTCCGCACGTGCATCTTTTAAATAATGTTGGCATATTATCCCCTTGCTCTATAAAACCCGATTGTGGTTCTGTTTGTTAGTTTGTAGAAATGATCAAATTCTTTATCTTCTATTCCTCTTGTGGGCATCGCTACATAGTTGCCGCTATTAATAAGCTTTCTTATTCTTTTGGGTGGTTTTATGAATAGCGAAGATCCGAACTGTTTTACTTCAGCGTTGACTTGTCTTGTTGAAATAAAGAAGTTTTTGCTCAATGAAAAATATTTGGTTAAGTCACTCCCCAAATAAAACCCTGCTATTGAGTTAATCATCAACTCTCCACAATCTTATTTTCTCCCTAGCTGACTACTTACAAAATCTATCGCTTCGCCTGAGCCGTAGCACACCCTCGCGGAACCCTCATCAAGCATATTTAAAAACTCTATCCACTCTTTTTGTTCCGGGCTTACCTTGCTTACTTTCTTGTCGGCACGTTTCATCTCGACATATAAAATTCTGTGAGGTAGAAATATCATCAGATCAGGAAAGCCTGCATAAGTGCCGAGAGCTTTTAGTTTCTTTTTGTATTGCACGCTTGCCATTCTTTCATTTGCCACGTGTATATGTCTTATGCGTTGAACTCTTAGCCATTTGACAAAAGCCTTTTGCTCTTGCTCTTCGTATGGTATTTGCCCTATAGCTTGCATGTGAGCTACCGTATTTTTGTAGTTTGGTATCACAATAAGCTCCCTTGCTTGCTATTCAAATTCGCTTCTTTTATTTTCTTGTTGATTTTCTTTAGCCTGATTTCGTCTAGTTCTTTGATCATCAGCTAGCCTTGTTTATGCCTGATAGGAGTTTGTGAGTGCTATTTTCTATGGCTTTATTAGCCAGCTCTTGTTTAAACTCTAGTGCAGTGATAGGCTCTCTGTCTATGCCGATAAAGTGGATTTTGTCATATTTACTAGGTTGGTTGCTAAAGCTGTTTTGTCTTTCGTGTGCGCCGATTAAATAGCTTTTTGCCAAATGCGGAGTTTTAGCATAAGTCTTGTAAAGCTTTTTAAACTCCCATTTTTTGAAGTCATCCCACTCTTTACCCTCTAGTTTTCCTATTCGCTCCCAGCCTCCAGCCGCTTCTACCACACACATAATCGCTTTGTCGGCAAAACAGACGCTTCTATTTGTGCCATAGCGAGTAAGAGCATAAACTAAGTCGTCTAGTGCCAGCTGTGCTTTATCATCTACGCTTCCCTCTAGCACCTCTAAAATCTCAGCTATTGTCGGCATATTTGAGAATTTGCGTGTTTGTCTTAGCGTTCTTAGGGCTTGTCTTAATTCGGCTTCACTAAAACGCTCTAAGTCCTCAAAATAAAGTGCGATCACGGCAGGGCTTAAGTCTGCTTTGTAGTATTCAACTACCGGCATAAATACGCCGTAAAACTCATTTGTTGTCATAATTTCCTCCTACTCTGTGTCCTTGCCCGTTGGCTATTAGTTGGGCTTCAAACTCTCTAAAGGCTCGCATTGTGTTTAACGTGCCTTGATTTAGTCCGTGTGGGTTTGTCGTCGGGTTGTTCGGCACGTTTCGCCCATTGTTGCTCTTGCCAGGTTTTGGTTTGAATACACCCTGCCACTCATTAGCCATCGCTTCTCTTATGCAAGCGTTTACGTCTATGCCCTCGTCTGCCCACTTAGCCCACTCGCTAAACTTCATCTTGATACCTTGCTTGCTTAGTTTTTCTTTTCGCTCTGCTTTGTAGGCTAGATATTCTTGCCATAATTCAGGGTCGATAAAATCAGGCAAACTCATTTTAGGGGGTAAGGGGGTTAGATTAACTGTGTTTGAATTTGTTTTTGCTATTGGTTTGAATTTGTCTTTATAGATTTCCGTATTTGTTTCATCCATTTCCATATTTGTAAAATGGATTTCCGTATTTGTTTCATCCATTTCCATATTTGTAAAATGGATTTCCGTATTTGTTTCATCCATTTCCATATTTGTAAAATGGATTTCCGTATTTGTTTCATCCATTTCCGAACTCACAAGATACATAAACTTATCCGATAGGGCATACCAAGATGACCTATCAAATTTATTCTTGTTATAATTGCCTTTTATTATTGCGCCCATTTTTTCAAGTTTTTCAAGTAGCCCTGAAATTTGGCGTCTCGTCCAATACGGAAACTGCTCTGTGAGAGCTTGAGCTGAATTATAAGTCCAATACCTGCCGTCATAAAAGTTTCTATTGTTGGCACGGTTGTTTTTAACCCAATAGGCGATAAAACCAAGCACGTTAGCTTCATCAAACCCAACCTTTTTAGCCAGTTCTACATCTACGCTATGAGTTTTAATCATCACTTAGCTCCTTTATGTTTTTAAAAAACAAGGCTATTATTTGGTGCATCTTTGTGTCGTACATTTCTTTGTCAAAAATACCGTTCTTTGTTTCATATGCCTTTATTTCATTAATCATTTTTGGTCTTATTTTTTTTAGACTATTTTCTATTGTGTATAAAAAATCTAACTATCTCGTTTCTTGTAAGCCCTTGCGGGTATTGAGATAAAAATTCATAAACTTCTTTGCGTTTGCCACTTAGAAAAGGCTTTATTTCTCGGTATGCTTTTCTTGATGTTTCAGCTATCATTTTGCACCTCTTGTTATATTCACTCTAAAAGCCCCTTTTGGTAAAATAGAAGTCCTCACAAAAATTCACCAAAAGGAGCCGTTACAATGAACGACAAAATAAAAGTAACCCAAAGTATGCAGGATATGATCGACGCCGCCAATAAAATGCATAAAACATATGAGAGCTGGATTGTGTCTGGCAATATTCCGCACAAATTAAAACCACTAGTCGAGAAGCACTGGGAATTTGAGCCCAAATTACCAGCACCCAAAGCTATGAATTTTGAGGAACGATTTAATAAAATCGAAGCCCATCTTGAATTGTTATGCAAGGGCGTGATTACGGTTAGCGAAGCGATAATGGCGTTTAAGCAAATACAAGAAACAACGCTTAGGTGTCTAGCTCCCGACGGCTTTACAAAGGAGTTGTCCGAGCTAAAATCCGAAAACACTTTGCTAAAATCTCGCATTAGAGACTTGGAGTGCAAGTTAGAAAAATCAGAATAACTCGCCATTTTCGGTTCCTTTGACATTCTTGGTCGCTTCTTTTAGTGTCCTCACCGCCTCGTATGTATTTTTAAAGGCGACGCGGGCGTTTTCAAGGGCGTCCATTATTACCGCCGGATACGGCAAATCATCGGCTTCTGTTTTTCCTCGGCGGGCAGTGGTATCGCCGTAGTTATTTTTTTGAATACTCTCCTCAATCCGCACAACGGCGCTTTTTATCTGTGCCAGCTCGTAAATCATATTTTCTTGGCGAAGTTTTAAGATTTTAATCTCAGCCTTGAGTTTTGATTTTTTCATCTACTCTCCTTTGAGTTTTTACTGTTCTTCGAGCCACTGCCTGATGTTTTCCCATGCAGACATAGGTATTCCGTGCTCCTTTTCTATAATCAAGGCTTTGTGGTAAGAAGGGCGTTTTTTGCTGTTTTTCGCAAGCAAATGCTTAGTCCAACTTTTGCTAAAGTATTTCCATAAAATTAACTGTAATTCTTTATAAGTCATGGCATAAGTGTATATTAAGAACACTTAAAAAGATATTAAAAAGTGTTTTTATAGAACATATTTTTTTAGAGCTGTTTTGTTATAATAGTGCTTGCATAGAACACTTTTTACAAAAGGAGCTAACTATGGCTAAGATTTTTAACTACAAAAGACTCAAGGAGTTAATGAGGGAAAAGAAGGTTCAACAAAAACATATTATGTTTTATTTGGCAGAAAAAGGGGTCATATACTCCGATGATGGCATTAAAAATTGGTTCAGAACCGATGAAACTCAAAGAAGAGATCCTGAAATGAACACAATAAAACTTCTTGCAGAATTTTTTATGGTTAGCATAGATGAGCTAATAATAGGTTCTTGGGCTGAAAACATCTTTCCTTTACGACAAATACCGATAGTCGGCTCTGCTAGTTGTGGCATACCCGAAAATAATGCTCTCCAAGAAGCAAATAAATATACTTATTGTAATGAGCAAGACTGGAATGAAGAAGTGTATGCGGTTATTGCCAATGGTGATAGTATGGCGCCAACTATTGAAGAAGGCGATGAAGTGATGTGTGATCCTAGAGCGGAAATATTAGATGGCGATATAGTTCATTATGAGATAAACGGTGAGTGTGCAATAAAAACATACAAAATAGATTCAAAAAATAAAAAAATATTATTTATACCAATAAACAAAAGCTTTAAAACCAAAGAATTTGATGAGAATACAAATATCAGAATGGTAAAAGTAATGGATGTTAGAAAATCACTCAAAAATAACAGAAAAGAAAGATTGATAGCATTGGGCTTTAAATAGCTAGCTACTCCATACTCAAAGAGGTTTTAGGAAAAGGAGAGGACATGCAAGAGAACCTTAAGAAACATTTTTATAATGAATTTAAAAAATATAGGCATTTAAAACTAGAGGAAGTTAACACAGAAACTCACGACATAATATCATTAAATAAGTATATCTCATATGGTAAGTATTTTTTATTAACCGAAGAGGGAAAGCTAAGAGAGCAGGCTTTAGTAGATTATTTAATAGGACAAGACATAAAATTAGTTGCAGTGCCTATTGTAGAAAATGAAAGCTTGGTCTTTATAAAGTCAAATTTATAGTACATTTTGCTGAAATTTGGTAAAATTTCAATATAAAACAGTAAATTTTTGATACAATCTCAAAATTTTTATAATCTAGTTCTTTATAATGAGTGTTTTTTGGACACAAAATGTCTCAAAAAATTTAATATAGTTTCATTAATTTTTATCGAAAGGAGCAAAAAATGAAAGCGATGGATGTGGCAGCACGCATTATAAACCGTTGTATTGATATGAACAACCCTATTAGTAATTTAAAGCTCCAAAAGATTTTATATTTTATCAATATGCACTATCTTGTTAATAGGCAAAGACATCTTATAGATGGCGAGCTTTTTGAAGCGTGGCAGTATGGTCCTGTTATACAAGAAGTTTATAACAAATATGCTATTTTTGTGGCTAACCCAATAAAAGTGAGGGATATTAGGGCAAGCATCGAGCATTTCCCACAAGATGACGCTAATATGCTTTATAATTTTATAGACAAGGCAGCCAATGTTCCATCTTGGCAATTAGTCGAATTTAGTCACGCTAGAGGCGGCGCTTGGGATAGAGTGTATAGAGATGGGGTGGGGGCTCACGAGATAATCCCTAATGTGTTTATTGAAGAGGAAGCACGTAGCATTAGAGAGAGGCAATGAATAACTCTGATAAAGGAATAGACCTCTCTCGTTTTCTAGCTGAAAACAACGAACAAATCAAAACTTCAGTACACACCAGCGACGAGCACTCTGAAGAAACAAGCTTTAAATACTTCTTAATTAAAGCCTCACAATATATATTCAAAGAAAGCGAATACGACACTGTTGTTAAAGAGTTAGAAAAAATATATCAAGAGAATAAAAGACATCAATATTCAGAGATTACTGCATACCTAACAACACAAAGTCGCACAAAAAGAGAGTGCCTAGACACTATAGCTGAAAATATAAGACATATATACGAAAGCAAAAGCTTAAAAAACTATAATGGCGACTGCGATTATTTAAAAGACAATATTTTTAAACTACTAGACCATATATCATTGGAACGAATAAGACTAAATGATATTCTTGATTTTAAAGGGGATTTTGAACGCGCCGAAAAGAATATTAATAGATTTGAACAGAGAATAAATAGTACGAAAGGGGAAATCAACAAGACCAATAAAGAATTGAAAGCGGCCCAAACTAACTACATAACAATCCTTGGTATATTTGCTGCTATTATTCTCGCTTTTGTATCAGGTTTAGTATTTTCATCTTCGGTTTTACAAAACATAGACAAACCAAATACATTTAAACTTGTGTCTATTATATGTTTTTTGGGTGTTTTTATAATAAATATTCTAAATTTACTATTTAACCTTATCCGAGAAATTCACTCTGGGCAAAAACCACAAAATGGATGTTGCTCTAAAATATGGCTATTTAATATTATTATGGTTTTAATCGCTACAATATGCCTTATCAAGTCTTTTAACTACGATGAAAGAGTGAGAGTAGCAAGTGAAAGCAATTCTACTATTAACGTTAATACTGCCAACATTAGCTTTAGCCCTAAGCGGTAAAGTTATCAAAGTATTAGACGGCGATACAATCACAATACTTCAAAACAAACAGCAAGTTAAAGTAAGACTATACGGCATAGACGCACCCGAAAAGAAACAAGCTTACGGCGAAAAATCCCGTAAATTTTTAGCAAATCTTATCGCAGGTCAAATCGTAGAAGTCAAAGAAAAAGGCAAAGATAAATATAAGCGTGTTTTAGGTGTAGTCTTTCATAAAGGACAAGATATAAACGCCCAGATGGTATCAAACGGCTATGCTTGGGCTTTTGTAAAATACTCAAAAGACTATGTAAAGCACCAAGAATACGCAGTGTCAAAGAAATTTGGACTGTGGGCTGACAAAGAGCCTATTGCCCCGTGGGAGTGGAGGAAAAATCCTACCAGTGGCAAGTTTCTCTAAGCTCTTTAATAACCTTGCCTAACCCCTCCGTCTCAAAAACCGCAGTTATAGGGTTCTCTCGATATGGTGTTACTTGCGCTATATATTTTTTTGAATTTAACATCTTTTTAATATACGAAACCGGCGTGCGTTTGAATGAGGCTTTAGAGTCGGTTGAAATATCCCAATAGGAAGTTTCTGCTTTTTTACTATCAATCCTGTCTATAACTTTTATATAATCTAGCCCTAAGTATGCATTCCAATTTATATACATCTCCGTCTTGTTGTTTTGACATCTTATTATAAGTGTTGCAATCTCTCCGTATGTGCCACGTCCTGATGTAGCCTCTAGCCACAAGACTACTGTTTTATTGTCTGTTAATTCGTCTTTTGTAATGTCCTGTATCCATTTGCCGTTTTGCTCCAGCGTGCTTGACGCAAAAATACCAATACAAAACAATCCAAGAAATAACAATTTTTTCACGACATACTCCTTAATAAAAAGTTAATGAAATTATAGCAGAAAACAAAAAACATAAAAAGTGTTTTTATTAAACACTTTTTTAAGTGGTTTTTAAGTGTTCTTAATATACACTTTCACTATCCAAACAAAGGAGACCCACTCCTAGCCTACGTAAGGCAGAAGCTACGGGAGCGCACTATGAAAGCGATATTGTCATAGCCTTATCAGCCCTGATAGCGCACGTTCAGGGGTAGAAAAATCCGTGCAACCTTATTTATGTAAAGTGATATAAATTTAAGGAAAGGATAAAAAATGTTTGAGCTAAAAAATTTTATGCAAGATAAAATTACGGGCTTTTACGGGATAGTGATTGCTAAATGTGAGTACTTAAGCAAAGAAACTGAATATTTAATTCAGCCCCCGCTAAATGAAAACGGTGTATATAAAGAACCTGTTTGGTTTAACGAGGGGAGATTGGCACTAATATCAACCAATATCAACGACGCTATGGGCGCTCAAGGAATAAAAAGAAATTGTCTGTTACCAAGCTTTTTACCACTTGAATTAAGCGCCACCCTTGAGAGTATAGCTGAACCAAAGTTGTTTGTTCGCCATCAATAGCTTCAAATCCTCCACGTGTTTCGCCGTCAATAGGTGGCAGTCTATTGACGCGATACAGTGTGGATTCTTCGTTAGCGAATTTAGGCGCATAAAAAACTTTAATTTCCATCTTTTTGCCTCCTTTCTTAAGAGATGAAAAAATTATACAACCTATTAAATTTATATCACTTTACATTACTCATACAAAAGGATAAACAATGAAATTCCTAAAACTACTACTAGGCTTTAAAGCTAAAAAATACATTATCTCAAACGTCAAATTTCTAAGTTTAAAGGCTTAGTGGATTAATTTTAATACACAAAAACGCTTGTGTATCAAAAATCTCAAAAAAATATACACAAAACAGGCGATAGACAGCCAAAGGCTGGTCTATTTTTATTTAGAGAATTTATAAAGGACACACAATGAGCCACATAGACAGAGTTGATTGCGACTTAATGGAATACAACAAAAGGCAAGCTAGGACAGACGCTAAGTTTGAAGAGTTTAAAGTAAAAGCGGACGAGATAGTCGGGGATATGGTTTTTCATCTCGGACAGCTCAAGAGCGATTATGAAGAATACGTGTCTTACGATGACTTAGACGACTACGTAAGAGATAGTGTGATAGAAGAGTTTAATATAAGGAGGTAGCAATGAGCTGGTTAGAGTTTCAAGCAAAATGGATAAGCAGGGGCTACATAGTAACGGGCAATAAGTTTAATTTTAGAGTTGAAAGGATAAAACAATGAGTAACACAATGGAATTAATCGTATCTTACGAGGCACAAACAGCGGATAGTCAATTGCTAAAAACAAACTTTGAGGATATAAAGACCGAAGTTATAGCACAGGTTGAAAAGTATTCAATCGAAGTTACCGAAGAAAACATACCAGAAGCTAAAAAAGTGATGGCAAATTTTAACAAAGTTAAAGCCGAAATCGGCGAAAGATATAAATTTTATATCGATAAGCTTTCAGCACCCATTAATCAGCTAAAAGACGAAAAGAAAGCTATTGAGGGGATTATAACCGACGGCAGGCAAAAGATAGCCGACGGCGTAGCAGGTTTTGAGAGAGCTAAGCTTGAGGAAATCGAAGCTAAAGTAAAAGAGTATATTAACTCTCTTTGTGCCGAAAAGGAAATCAATCCCGAGCTTATTAATAGCGGCGAATTTGTAAAGCTAACTGCCATTACAAGCACAGGAAGCTTGGCTAAAACTACAAAAGAAGCTATTGAAGCAAAAATCGGGCTTATAGAAAACGAGATTTTAAAAGCCAAATTAGAGGCTGAAGAAAAAGCTAAACGTGATCGTGAGATAGCAGAAGCTGCAAAGCGTGAAGCGGAAGAAAAAGCGGCTAAGGAAAAAGCGGAGCTAGAAGCGAAAGCCGAACGTGAAAAGGCTGAACTACTAGCCAAAGCCGAAAAAGAAAAAGCTGAAGCAATAGAGAGAGCCAAAGCTGAAGCAATAAGAGAAGAGCCTAAACAAGCCCCTGAAATGACAGATGACGGCAAGGCTATCTATACAATAAGAGCAACATTTAAAGTAAGAGCTAATGCTAATGCTCCACACGATAAGCTAACAGAAAAAATTAACGAAATGCTAGTGAAAGCAGGTATAAATAACTGCGTAAAATTAGAGGTGTTAAATGCTTGAGGTTGAGCTTGATGGGTTTAAGGGGTTTAAACATCCCCTTGACACGATGATAAAAGGACTATCAAATAAAGACTACCATGAGGCGGGAGGGCTTAGCTCAACCCGTTTCGATCTGATCAGGAAAAGTGTTCGGGTCTTTAAATTTAGACATATATTTGACACGTGGAAACCTTGCTTTGACGAGGGCACACTTTGCCACGACTGCATTTTAACGCCTGAAAATGTTGAAAAAACCTACATCGAAAGCCCTACTGTCGGACTTGACACAAAAAAAGCTGAGGCGTTACGAGAAGCTAACCCCGATAAAATCGTAGTTGCCAAAGATATGATAGAGCATTACAAAAAAATTGCGACTATAGTAAATAAAATCGTGCCGTTTTTAAAATATGCGGACAAGGAAGTTAGCTTTTTTCACTATCACGAAGACGCGGATTTATTATTACAGGCGCGCCCTGATATTTATATCCGCGAATTCGGAATGCTTTATGATCTCAAAAGCGCCAAGGCAAATAGCCAAGAGGAATTTGAAAAGATCATCGAGCCATATAACTACGATCTGTCGCTAGCTTATTACAATGACGTCTTAAATTTGTGCGGGTATAAAACAAGTTTAGAGCTTATGGGCTGGCTTTGCATACCAAAATCCGCACCGTACGCCCCATTCATAGTAAGAGTGAGCAATGAGTTGCTAGAAAAAGGGCGTAGCAAATATCAAGAGCTTTTAACGCGGTATATGGACTACATTGCCGCCGAAAAAGAGCTAGGCGAAGAAGATATGAATTTAATAATATCCGACCTTGCTAGATATAAGGCGCACAGCTACGAGTATAGAAAAGAAAATTATGTGTAAAGGATAAATAATGAGTAACGCAATAATACCAAGAGAAGAGCAAGCAAGGGCGTTGGTAAGCTCAAAAATGAACCAAATAAACATAATAGTTGGTAACGATAAAGCCAAAGCTTCAGCATTTGGAAGCGCTATTGTAAATATGGCTAACGACTTCAACTTAAGCAGGTGTAGCGTTGATAGTATAGTAAATACTGCAATGCAGATCGTGCAAATAGGACTACACCCTAACAAGCTTTTCGGTCAGGCTTATGTAGTGCCTTATGGTAGCACGGCACAGCTTCAAATAGGCTACAAGGGATTAATCGCCCTTGGTATGCGTAACGGCTGGAAATTTAGAGCGGTAGCAGTGTATAACTGCGATGAGTTTAGTATCGAGTTTAACGGACTTGATGACAAGATCAAATTTAAACCAAACTATGAAGTCCGCAACGATGATGACGGAGCTTGGGTATTTGCAAACTTAACGGGCGTGATAGTCTATGCAAAAGATAGCGGGGAAAATGTATTTAGCGAGTTTGTAAGCAAGAAAAAACTTGAGAAACTAAGGCTAAAAAGCTCAAACCAAACAAAAAGAGTTAAGGACGAAAAAGGGGCAATGGTAAGTGTAAAAAGCGAAGATGCACTGGTTGGTGTTTGGCTTGAATGGGCGGAAGAGATGTATAAGGCTAAGGCTTTAAAATACGTAGCTTCACGCTTGCCTATAAATGACCGCTTAGCCGAAGCCGTAAGTATAGAAGATGAACCTATAAGAGCCGAAGCAAAAATCGAGGCTCCTAAAACAAAAGACCTAAACCAACTACTACAAAGCACAAGTGCAAATTCTTCACATGTGCCTGAAAACACAACTGTAAAAGAAAATTTGACAGTTGAACCGGTAGAAGTTGAAATCGAGAGCGATGATATAACTTTAGGCGGCGATACTCCTCATCAAATTTTAGAAAACGAGCTTATCAAGCGTGGTGCGACACCCGATGAAGCCGAAGATTTGGTAAGCAGATATAACATAGAGGCGGTAAATGAGATTTTACAAGACCCAAACAGTATAGACAATATGATTGAGAATTTAAGAGGTTAAAGATGTTTAACAAAATAATTCTAGTGGGACATCTCTCAAAAAATATCGAGCTAAGATACACACAAGGCGGAAGCGCAATAGGCTCTTCCGCTATTGCCGTAACTCGCAAATATACACTAAACAACGAAAAGCGAGAGGAAACGTGCTTTATTGATATAACCTTTTTCGGTAAATCTGCCGAGATAGCTAATCAATACCTAAGCAAAGGCTCAAAGCTACTAATAGAGGGTAGATTAAGACAAGAGCAGTGGACTGATAATAACGGACAAAACAGAAGCAAACACAGCGTAAGTGTTGAAAATATGGAAATGTTAGGTGGTCCGCAACAGCAAGGAAACAGCAATCAAGGCTACGGCGGAGGGTATGGAAATCAAAATTTTCATAATGCCTCGAAAGAGGTTTATCAAGACAAAAACGCCGATATTGACGTAGATAAATACGATAGCGATGAAACGATACCGTTTTAAGGATAAAGATGAAACAAACCGAATACCTATACGGAGTTTCACTTGATGAAATACCAAACGCTGACGAGCATTTTAAGGCAAAAATCAAAGCTGGCGAAAAGCTAGTTAGAGAGTTGCTTGAAGCGCCTTATCCAGAGCGTGATTTTACAAGGATAGACGACGTTTTAAAAGCGATTGAGTTTAATAGAAAGATGTTAAATAGGGAGATATAACATCTTTTTAATTTGAGTTTTTGTAGAATTTAGCCTTTAAGAAAGGAATAGTATGACAGATGAGAATTTAATAAAACAGACCTGCAAAGAGTTAAATTTAACCTATAAACAGCTCGGCGAGGCGATAGGGTATAGTGAAGCAGCCATTAAGGCGGCTATTGCTAAAAATGAAATTAGCGAACCAATGAGGCGTGCCATTGAACTTTATCAAGAAACACTAAATTTAAAAGAGCAAAACAAGGAGTTTGAAGCGTTTAAAGCATTTTTTAAAAACATACTCAAAGATTGATAGGATATTTAATATCCTATTTTTTACTACAAAAATATACAAAACATCTTAAAACTATTGACAAAAGATTACTAATTAGCTATAATACTCCTATCAAAAGGATATTTAATAACCTTTTGAAATAAACCAAAGGAGTATCAGATGACAAGATTGTTGCAACTTCTGTGTCTGATTTTGCAAATCCTTTACTGGGTTTTGCGAATTTTTGGGTGGATTTAATCCACTCCCCGAAAGGGGACAAAGAAAATCTTTAATCTGATACCCTTTGAAATTATACCATAAGGAGCTTATATGTCAGCAGATGTTTTAGACGTCTTAATGGTTGTAGCTTTTGTAGCTACTTGCATTTGGATATACCGCACAAAGGGGGCAAAATGAAGCCCCTTAGCCCACAAAAAGAGAAATTCGCAAAGTATTTGGAGCTTTATAAGATAGAGCCGACCGACAGCGAACAAGAGATAAGTTATAAGGTGCTTGATTGCGCTTACGATTTGTTTTGCGCTTTAGACGCATTTACAAAAAATCATAACGCTATGAAGGCTAAAATTTTAAACATATTAAACCCAAAAGGAGAATAATATGACGGAATTAATCCCGATTTTACAAACGCAGTTTAATGGCGCTGAAATAAATTCAGTCAATGCAAGAGATTTGCACGCAGTTTTAGAGAGTAAATATCAGTTTGCCGACTGGATAAAAACAAGGCTTGATGAAGTAGATGCTATTGAAAATATCGACTACATCATCGTTTCAGAAAAATCTGAAACGATGAGCGAGGCTGGTAGAAAGGCGAGTATCAAAAAAGAATACATCCTAACCATAGACATAGCCAAAGAAATCGCAATGCTAGAGCGAAACGAAGTCGGCAAGAAAGTAAGGCGATACTTTATAGAGTTTGAGAAACGAGCCAAAAAACCGCTTAATCAGCTAGATTTTTTGCAAATGCAGTTAAATGTAATGAGACAGCACGATGAAAGAATAACGGCTATCGAGGATAAACACAGAAAAGATGAAAGGCGTTTTAGAAATTTAGAAAATACGGCAAAAAGAGACGAGGAATTAAAAGAATACACGACGGCAGTCGGCTTTGGTATCTTAAAAGGGATTAGCTTAGATAAAAAACAATGTCAAAGACTAGGCACTAAGGCTTCTAAGTTAAGTAGAGAAGCCGGAGTGCTGATAGTAACTATTCCCGACCAAAAACACGGCAAAGTCGGCACTTATAGACACGATATTTTAGAAAAAGCGTTTAATGCGCTAAATTTTAACATAGAAATAGGAGTATAAAAATGAAATACTACAAGAAATTTAAAATACTGCAAGCACTAAGAGCGGACGTAGGCGACGAGCCGATATTTTACCCAGATAATGCGACAAAGCTTTACGGCATATCATTTCCCGAACACGGCTTTAAAATGGGGCGTGATTATGATGTATTCAATCAAGCTTTTATCGATAAAGACGGCGCGAAGCCATACGATAAGATCGCACACTTTACGAATAAAGGCGTAAAAAGACTTTTAAAAGTAAGTCCACAAGCACGTGCGAGAATTGATGAAATTTGGAAAGAGTATATCGTTAATGCAGGCGATTACTAAAAATAAAGAAGTAGCCTAATCCGCCAGAAAAAGGCTACAAAAAAACAAGACTTTAATTATACACAACACAACTTAAACTATGCAGTGTCGTTTTGGCACTGCCCTACTTTTTAAGACACAAGGACAAAAAATGACAACAAGAGAAATGATAAAAATAATGGAAGCTTTTGAGAGGGGCGAGGAGATACAATATGCGCGCAAAGGAAGTGAAGACTGGTTTGTGCTTCACATTGGTATGTGGCGTTGGGATGATTACGACTATAGGATTACACCAAAATACAAAAAAAGACATCCAGAGGGGATAAAATTTGTCTACCGATGTGAAGCAGGCATACCTAACCCAAAAATACTAGTTATTACATTTGTCGAAACACCTGTTATAAAAGGAAATAAAAAACCATACGAACAAGATAAGGCAATATACATACTTACAGGCATAAAAACTACCGATAAAAATGCTGTTGTAATAATGGATGAAGACAACTTGGAAAAAGAATTAATAAGAGTAGATGATTGCCTTTGGTATTGGGAAACATTAGACACAGAAGGCGAGTGGTTTCACACTAATCACAGATGCGATAGGCAGAAAGCTTTAGAGTATTATTCCGAAGACACCGAACTAATACCGCTTTACTCTCTAGGCTTTAGATTGCCAAAGGAAAATAAATGACACCAACACAACGTATAACAGAATGGAATAAAACAAGAGGACTGCTAGAGCAAGGCTACAATGCAGAGCGTGAAACGGCTTTTGTTTTAGAGGAGCTTTACGAACTCTTAGGGTTTAAGGGCGATGTTAAAGGGTATGCTAGAGATAAAGCAGAAGAAATACTCAAAGAAAAACAAATCAAGTGGATTTCTAAAATAGAAAAAGGGCTTTGCTACTACAAAACCTTGAAAAGACAAGACCCGACCGATCAAGACATCTTAGATGGCTTGGGCGATTTAATCGTATTTGCCACCGGTGCAATGGCTAAGAAGCTTCACGAAATGGGGTCGCTACTAACTCCTGATGACATCTTAAATCGAGTTATGGATGCGAACGACTTAAAAGGCAGTAAGGTTGATGAAAAAGGAAAAATCATTAAATCTGGTGACTTTGAGCAGTCAAAATTAGTGTAAGGATTGGCGATGAGAGAGATTAAATTTAGAGTCTGGGATAAAGAAAAAAAGAAACTTACGGATGATTTTTACTTTCATGAATTTACGGACGTGAATTGTTTTTTTAGCGAAGGGTGCTGCGCTTTCTCTTTAGATGATGTTATTTTTATGCAATACACAGGATTAAAAGATAAAAACGGAGTTGAAATTTACGAGGGGGATATTATCAAAAAAATAGGAGACATTAAAACCTACTCTATTGTTTTTGATGGTGTGTTAGCCGCCTATCTCATGGATGACGGCACGGGCGGCTACGGGCTAAATCAAATGCTACTGCGGGATTTTGAGGTTATCGGCAACATCTATGAAAACCCTGAATTATTAGAATTTAAAAATCCACAACCAACAAAGAAAACAAATGAGTAGCCCAGATAGAGAAAAAGAGCGCGAGATGTTTAAGCGGATTGATAGCTTTAATCTCAAACAAAAGAAACACGCTGAAAAAGTGGAGTGGATAATCCGTGAAGTATCAAAGCTTGATGATATGAGGCTGAATCGGATAATCCATCAGATAGAGTTGATAAAGGATAATTAGTGAAACAATACCCACGAGATACAACCTACGGCGAGCAAGTATCACTATACAAAGAAAGTATGACAATGAAAAAAGGGGTTGGAGTATCAGAATATCCAGCTCCAAGTTGGAATGCAAGACTGCCTAAACGCAAAACCGTAGTCCGCACCAATGCTAAATTAGGGCTTATTTGGGGTAGTGAGAATTTAACCCTTGAGGAATTTATCGAGCAAGCGAAAATACAAGCTAAAACAGCAAAAGGGCTATGTGAGAACATAATCGGCTCCGTATCTCTTACGGAAGCTAAAGAATATGCCCAGAAATTAAAGGAGGTGTTATGAATGATGAAATAATAGTTTTTAAAAAATCGGATCTTAAAAGCATATTGTCAGAAACTATACAAAGCGAATTGGCAAAAAAGCTAAGCTCATTTGAGGCTCTTATTAAAAAACTAGCTGTAAAAAAGGATTTGCCTGAATGGGTGAAAGGAGACAAGCAAGCAGGTGGATTGATAGGTATTAGTGGGCAAGGTATGGCAAAGAGGCGCAATAGCGGAGTTTATAAAGAAGGGGTTGATTTTACAAAAAAATCAGGTAGAATTCTTTATCGCACCGATGCCTTGCTTAATCTTAAGGAGTAAAAAATGGAAATTAAGATTATAGTCAGGGGCAAGTTCCTTTATTTAGAATATGTCGAATTTGGTAAAAGAGTTAGAAAAAGCACGGGCTTAAAAGATACAAAAGCTAATATCGCATACATACACCGCAATATTATCCCGGAGATAGAGCGAAAACAAAAGCTAGGCATCAATTCAAACCAGACACATAAAATAAGCTATTTTCTTGATAGGGTTATGAAAAAAACCATACAAGAGAAAAAAATAAACACGATAGTAGTTTATGATGTCGCTGTAAGGAGGTTTTTGGAAAAGCTTGGCGATAGGGATGTTGATACTTATACCATAAGTGAAATAGAAAAGTTTGTAAGCGAGCTTGCTCCAAAGACGGCGAGGACTTATCTAGCCCCCGTATCTTTGGCGTTTTCTTTAGCGGTTAAGTATGACATTATACCACGAAACCCTTGCAGTTTTGTTGATATGCCAAAAATCAAACAAAAAGAGAGAATGGCGTTTGATAAAGACAGCGTAAAATCACTCTTGGCACACGCAAAAGGAGAATTAAAAACGTTTCTTTATTTTGCTTTTTATACAGGGGCTAGGGCAAACGAAATTTTGGCTTTAAGGTGGGATGATATAAGTGAATATGACATTCTTATTAGTAAAACTTGTGCAAGGGGAGTTATAAATAGTCCCAAAAATGGCAAACCCAGACGAGTTATATTGCTAGAGCCTTTAAAAGACTATTTAGATACATTATCCAAAAATGGTGATTTAGTGTTCAAATCAGACTATTTAAGCATATCTAGGTTTTTTACAATGTTGCAAATCGAGTTAGGGTTAAAGCCTCAGGGATTACATATAACAAGGCATACTTATGCAAGCTTACTTATAAATGCAAACGTAAAGCCTACTTTAGCTCAAGAGATGCTAGGGCATAGCTCTTTATTGATGACAAATTTATATACTCATTACCTACAAAACAAGAGTGATAAATCAGAGTTAGAAAAAGCACTTTTTTAACCGTTTGGCACAAAATTTGGCACACTACAAAAAACACACTACAAAAAAGCCCTAAAATAGGCGATTTTATAGAGTGTTATATTTAAAATTAGGTTAAAAACAAAATTAAATTTTATAAATTTGCAATAAATTCTTTAAACTTATCTCCTCGCTCGGCGTAGCTATTAAACTGATCAAGGCTTGCAGCAGCAGGACTTAGAAGAGCCATCTCGTCTAAAATTCGAGCTTCTTTTGAATTTGCTTTCTTAGTCGGTTTTTTAAAATTTTTATCTATTTGTATTACGGCTACATCTAAAAATTCGCATTTTAGAGCTGGAATTTGAAATTCCTCAGCCAGCTTCATAATCTTATAGCTATTTGAGCCGATAGCGTAAATTTTAGTATTTGCGCTATTTATAGCCTTAAAAAGCTGCGTCATATCGACACCCTTATCATCTCCACCTAGTATTAGGTGCAGGAATTTATCCTCATATCGCTTTAGAGCTTGAATGGTCGCGTCGATATTGGTAGCTTTTGTGTCATTTACCCAAATCCGCCCGAATTTGTCCTTAAATTCTTCAAGTTTATTGCTCTCTATCACAAATTTGTTTAGTAAATTCGCGTTGCACCTATCAAAGATTATTTTTTGTACCGCCAGCGCTAAAAGAGCGTCCATTAAAAACGGCACTTTGAAATTTATCTCATTTGTGGCAACTCCGCAAAATTTAGCCAAATCCTCTTCGTTTTTGTAGCTTATGACCTTTGCAAGAGTCGGAGTGTTGGCGTAAATTTCAGGCAATATCGCAACCGAGTTTTCTCTCATCATGCCAAGCGGCTTAAGCTTGGCGGCTTCATAAGAGCTCATATCGCCGTGCCAAGTTAGATGATCGGGCGTTATGGGCAAAAGCACGTATATATCAGGCTTTGCAAGGTTTGTGTAGTGAAGCGTGAAGGAGCTCGTTTCCAGTATCCAAATTTTAGCTTTAGTGTCTAGTTCGGCTAGTGGAGTGCCTACGTTTCCGCCCATTACCGAGCCTTTGTCTTCAAGCAGGTGCTGCATCATCTTAGTCGTCGTTGTCTTGCCGTTTGTTCCGCTTATCCATACACTAAAAGGCATTTTGGATGCGAAAAAATCATATTCGCTGATTAAATTTTGCGATTTTTTAATCAGCTCATGATATGGCGGAAAGCCTGGGCTTGGGATCTCAAGTTCGCTTTTGTCTGGATTAAATTCACTTACCGGCAAAAGATTATTTCCAAATTCATCCTTTGAAATTTGGCTAAATTTGTCATCATATACATCCCAAATTCCCTCATCTTGGCAGTTTTTGGCAATAGCCTTGGTCGTGCCGCCGTAACCGAACAAACTTCTTTTCATTATCTTATCTTTAGCGCCGTTAGGGCGATTAGATTTGCTAAAAGCGCGATGATCCAAAATCTAACGATGATTTTGTTTTCAACCCAGCCTTTAATCTCGAAATGATGATGAATAGGCGCCATTAAGAAAATTCTCTTTTTGAAAATTTTAAAGCTTCCAACCTGCAAAATAACGCTTAAAGTCTCAATCACAAAGATAAATCCTATGATAATAAGCAAAATTTCGTTTTTGGTCATAACTCCCATAAGCCCTATGTAAGCGCCTATACTAAGGCTTCCGCTATCACCCATGAAAACTTGTGCGGGATGGCAGTTAAACCACAAAAACCCCATCAAAGAGCCGATTAGAGCAGAAGCGATGATGATAGTTTCGCCCACGCCGATGATCTTTGGAAGTAGCAAATAAGAGCTAAATAGCGCATGTCCGCAGATATAGGCAAAAATTCCTAATGTAACAAGCGAAAGCATTGCGGGAACGGCTGCAAGTCCGTCAAGCCCGTCCGTTAAATTTACCGCATTTGAAGCCGCAACTATAACTAGCGTCCAAAAGACTATAGCAAAAATTTTAAGATCCAGTAACGGGAATTTATAAAACGGCACATAAAATTCAGTTCCTATATCGCCGCTAAGATAAAGCACGGTTGAAACCGCAAACGATACTAAAATTTGAGCTAAAAGCTTGGCTTTAGGGCTTAGTCCCGCGTGGTTGTTTGCGCCTAGAATTTTTGATATGTCGTCTTTAAACCCGATCGCCGTAAAACCTGCAAGACAGAGCAAAGAGGCGATAACGAAGCTGTTATCAAGTCTAGCGCAGATGATAGTTGCCAGTATCGCCGTTACCATAAAGACTATGCCTCCCATGGTCGGGGTTTTTTCTTTTTTTTGGTGTGTTTTTGGAGCAAGCTCGTAAATCGGCTGACTGGCGTTTTTAGCCCTTGCCCAAGCGATAAATTTAGGCATAAGATAAACAGTAAGCGCAAAAGATATGAAAAACGCTATACCTGCGCGAACCGTGATGTATTGAAAGATGTTAAAATTTAGGATTTCATAAAGATAATAAAACATGTGAGCCTTTATTTTTAAAAAGAGTAATTTTAGTATAATGCTCTTAAAATTTATCTAAATTTAAAGAATGAAATATGAAACAAAAAACTATTTTAGTGATAACAGACGGCATAGGATTTAATCCAAACTCGGAATTTAACGCATTTGCAGCGGCGAAAAAGCCGACTTATGATTGGCTATTTAAAAATGTGCCAAATTCGCTTATCAAGACTTCAGGTCTTGCAGTAGGCTTGCCTGAGGGGCAAATGGGAAATAGCGAAGTAGGTCATATGTGCATAGGAAGCGGGCGGGTTTTGTATCAAAATTTGGTAAAAATTTCGCTTGGGTTTAAAGATAGCTCACTCTCTCAAAACGCAAAGCTAAAAGAGCTTTTTACAAAGTGTAAAAATATCCATATAATCGGGCTTTATAGCGATGGAGGCGTGCACTCTCATCTTGAGCATTTTGAGGATATGTGCAAACTTGCTATAAATAACGGTTGTAGTGTCTATGCTCACGCTATAACAGACGGTAGGGACGTGGCACCTACGAGTGCGGCTGAATTTGTAAGGCAGCTTGAAGAGAAATTTAACGTGGCTACGATTTGCGGTAGATTTTACGCTATGGATAGAGATAAGCGCTGGGATAGGGTAAGTGAGGCTTATAAGACTATGATTGAGGGTGCAAATTTACAGAGCCTAAAACCAAGCGAATATATCCAAAATAGCTATAATGATGGCGTTTTAGACGAGTTTATAAAACCTGCCAGTTTTAACGGCTTTAAAGGGATCGGCAAAGATGACGGAGTTGTGTTTATAAATTTTAGAAACGATAGGATGAGGCAGATTGTAGCGGCGTTTGGTGTGAGCGAATTTAGCGAATTTAAGCGACCTTTTGTAACGCAAAATTTAGTAACTATGACGGAATACGACGCGAATTTTAGCTTTCCTGTTTTGTTTGAAAACGACAAGATAACAAATACTTTAGCAGAGGTTATATCTCGTGCCGGACTTCGCCAGCTTCATACGGCAGAGACGGAGAAATACGCTCATGTGACTTTTTTCTTTAACGGCGGAGTTGAGGAACTGCTTGAAAACGAAACTAGAATTTTAGTCCCAAGCCCAAAAGTTAAAACTTATGACGAAAAGCCTGAAATGAGCGCTGAGGGTGTGTGCGATGCGGTTTTAAAAGCGATTGATGACGGGCAGGATTTTATCGTAGTAAATTTCGCAAACGGCGATATGGTAGGACATACTGGCGATTTTAATGCAGGCGTAAAAGCCGTAGAGGCTGTAGATAGCGCGCTTGGTAAGATTGTCGCTAAGGTAAAAGAAAAGGGCTATGCGATGATAATTACGAGTGATCACGGTAACTGCGAAGAGATGCGAGATAAAAGCGGAATGCTCACAAACCACACGACTTACGATGTGTTTTGCTTCGTGCTGGGTGATGGAGTGAAAGAAGTAAAAACCGGTGGGCTAAACAATATCGCAGCAAGCGTTCTTAAGCTAATGGGGCTTGAAAAACCGACCGAGATGGACGAGCCGCTTTTTTAGATGCGATATTTAAGTTGGTTTGAAAATTTAAGTCTAGTTAAGCTTTTTTAACTTTACTTTGCTAAAATTGTCCAAATTTTAATTTATAAACAGAGGCGAATATTTTTGCTTAATCAAAGCGAATTTTAAATTTACGATACGAGCGTATATTGAAGTGCGTGACTGAGGAAATTTGGGATTTACGGAGGCTAAGCAGAAAAAGATAAGCTAAGAAAGGCAATATATGAAATTTAGTGGAAAAAATGTTCTAATTACCGGCGCAAGCCGCGGCATAGGCGCGCAGATAGCTAAAACTCTTGCAAACATGGGGCTAAAAGTATGGATAAACTACCGCTCAAAGCCTGAGATCGCAGATGCTTTGCAAGCTGAGATCGTAGCTGCCGGCGGTCAAGCTGCCGTGATAAAATTTGATGCAACAGACGAAGATGAGTTTATAAAAGGCATAAATTTGATAGTTGATACCGATGGCGAGCTAAGCTATCTCGTAAATAACGCAGGTATCACAAACGACAAGCTTGCACTTCGCATGAAAACAGACGAGTTTATAAACGTGCTAAATGCAAATTTAACATCTGCCTTCATCGGCTCAAGGGAGGCTTTAAAAGTGATGAGCAAAAAGCGCTTTGGATCCGTTGTAAACGTAGCTTCCATAGTAGGCGAGATGGGAAATGCAGGGCAGGTTAATTACTCTGCAAGTAAAGGCGGGATGATAGCGATGACAAAGAGCCTTGCGAAAGAAGGAGCAAGCAGAAACGTTCGCTTTAACTGTGTAACGCCGGGATTTATACAAACAGACATGACCGAGGTTTTAAGCGAGGAAATCAAGCAAAACTATATCAATAACATCCCGCTAAAACGCCTTGGAGATGCAAGCGAAGTAGCCGAAACTATCGCGTTTTTACTAAGCGATCACGCAAGTTATGTGACAGGCGATGTGCTTAAGGTTAACGGCGGACTTTATATGTAGTTTAAGCAAAAATATATTAAAATCTGAAACATTTTTTATAAGGAGACCTGAAATGGCAGTTTTTGATGATGTTAGAGATGTTGTTGTTGAGCAACTTAGCGTAAGCCCTGAGGCTGTTAAGCCTGATTCAAAGATTATCGAAGATCTAGGCGCTGATTCACTTGACGTTGTTGAGCTTGTTATGGCTTTAGAAGAGAAATTTGAAGTTGAAATTCCAGACAGTGAAGCTGAAAAACTAATTAGCATAAATGACGTTGTAACTTACATAGAGAAGCTAAATAAATAATTCTTTTTTAAACTAAGGAGATATATTGAGAAGAGTTGTAGTCACCGGAATCGGTATGATAAATGCTCTTGGACTCGATAAAGAGAGCTCTTTTAAAGCTATCTGCGAGGGCAAGAGCGGAGTAAAGAAGATAACGTCTTTTGATGTTTCTGAATATCCTGTTCAAATCGCCGCTGAAATTACCGACTTTGATCCTCTAACCGTAATGGACGGAAAAGAGGTTAAGAAAGTCGATAGGTTTATACAACTTGGTATCAAAGCAGCTCGCGAAGCTATGCAGGACGCAAATTTCGGCGAATTTGACGCTAGCGAATTTGGCATAAGCTCGGCTGCTGGTATCGGCGGACTGCCAAATATCGAGAAAAACTCAAATATACTGCTCGAAAAAGGTCCTAAAAAAATATCTCCGTTTTTCATCCCTTCTGCGCTAGTAAATATGCTTGGTGGCATAATTTCTATCGAGCATGGGCTTAGAGGACCAAACATTTCAAGCGTTACGGCTTGTGCGGCCTCTACACATGCGATATGTGAAGCTGCTAAGACTATAATGATAGGCGAAGCCGAAAAAATGCTTGTCGTAGGTGCAGAATCAACAATATGCGGTGTAGGTGTCGGCGGATTTGCCGCTATGAAGGCACTTTCAACCAGAAACGATGAGCCTGAGAAAGCCTCTCGTCCGTTTGACGCTGATCGTGACGGCTTTGTCATGGGTGAGGGAAGCGGAGCTTTGGTGCTTGAAGAATTTGAGAGTGCTAAGGCAAGAGGAGCTAAAATTTATGCCGAGATAGTAGGCTTTGGCGAGAGTGGAGATGCTTATCACATCACAGCTCCGACTCTTGAAGGACCGCTAAATGCCATGAAAAAAGCTCTTAAAATGGCAGGAGATGTTAAGATCGACTACATCAACGCTCACGGAACTTCAACTCCAACGAACGATAGAAATGAAACAGCTGCGCTAAAAGAGCTATTTGGCAGCAACTGCCCGCCTGTGAGCTCTACGAAAGGTCAAACTGGACACTGCTTGGGTGCTGCAGGAGCGATAGAAGCTGTAGTATCTATCATGGCTTTGCGTGACGGAATCATACCTCCAACTATAAATCACACAACAAAAGATCCTGAGTGCGACTTGGACTATGTGCCAAATGTCGCTAGAAAAGCCGAGCTTAAAGCTATCATGAGCAACTCGTTTGGCTTTGGCGGAACGAACGGTTCGGTAATATTTAAAAAATTGGACTAAGATGGCTAGTTATTTAGATTTTGAAAAGAGTATTAAGCAGATAGATGATGATATAGCGAATGCTAAAATTCGCGGTGATGAGCATGCTGTTGAAATTTTAAATAAAAATCTAGAAAAAGAGACTGCTAAAATTTACAAAAATTTAAACGAGTATCAAAGGCTAAGCCTTGCTCGTCATCCTGATCGCCCGTATGCGATAGACTATGTGCGCGGGATGATGACTGATTATTACGAAATTCACGGTGATAGGGCATTTCGCGATGATCATGCTATAGTTTGCTATATAGGCTATATCGGCTCAAAAAAAGTAGTCGTTATAGGCGAGCAAAAGGGTCGCGGCACCAAAAACAAGCTAAAAAGAAATTTCGGCATGCCTCATCCTGAAGGGTATAGAAAAGCTCTTCGTGTGGCAAAACTTGCCGAGAAATTTGGCTTACCGATACTATTTTTGATAGACACTCCGGGCGCATATCCGGGAATTGCGGCAGAAGAGCGCGGACAGAGCGAAGCTATAGCTAGAAACCTCTTTGAATTTGCAAATTTAAAAACTCCTATGATAGCCGTTGTGATCGGCGAAGGTGGAAGTGGCGGAGCGCTTGCGATAGGCGTGGCAGATAAGCTTGCGATGATGAGAAACTCGGTATTTTCTGTTATATCTCCTGAGGGTTGTGCTGCGATACTTTGGAACGATCCAAGCAAGCAAGAACAAGCTACCAAGGCTATGAAGATAACTGCCGATGATCTAAAGAGCCTAAATTTGATAGATGACGTTATCGAAGAGCCGATAAACGGTGCTCATAGAGATAAAGAAAGTGCCGTAAAAGCACTTGCGACATATTTTACAGATGAGCTTGCTAAGCTTGAAGATCAAAGTATGGAGCAAATTTTAAGCGCTAGAATGAATAAAATTTTATCTGTCGGAGCTTTCCAAGAGGGCAAGTAAGCTTGTTTATATCTTGCTCTTTAAATTTTTATTTACTTCGAAAATACTTATTTGCACTTAACTAATTAAATTAAACACATATCGCTTTAAAATACAAAAATCTATTTAGAGAGTATTTGATTAAATAGTATATTAATGATTTTTAAAGGAATTTTTAGTATAGTTTGAATATCAATGATTATTGTTATTGAAATATTTTTATTAAAGGAGGACTATATGAGAAATTCGTTTGAAAAAGCCTTTGCTTTTTCTATTCTAACCGCTGCTGCTGTTTTGCAAGTTAATGCTGCAGAAGCAGACACAAAACCTGTCAAAGTAGTCTTAGATAAGGTTACCGTAACTGCTACTAAAACGCCGATAAAGGTTGAAGAAGTTCCGGCTAATGTGAGCATAACCACCAGTGATGATATTAAGGCAAAAGCTTCTGCAACAGATGCATATAAAGCAATAAAACATATGGCAGGAGTTGAGCCTATGGGCGGAGGAATGGCAGAAAGTTTATATATTCGCGGTAAAACCCCATCTGTTCTAAGTAATGGTAGGGATATGAATTTTTTTTCGGACATAGCAAATAATCCTTCTGTGTCTATGAACTCAATTGAGCGAATTGAGGTATTAAAAGGTCCTCAAGCAGCAATTCACGGTGCTAAAGCAACCTCAGGTGTTGTAAATATCATCAGAAAAAAAGGCGATGTTGATAATCCTTTCATAGAAACTGGGGTATTTGCAGGCACAGGAAAACAATTTGGAGCAAATCTTAGCCTTGGTGGAGGCACTAATTTTAATAGTGGGGGGGGGGAATTCGCTCACTTACTTTCTTGACATAGCTTCATCTAAACAAGATAAATACAAAACTCCAAAAGGCACTATTCCTCATACCGAAAAAGATCAAAAAAATATATTTGCACGTGTTGATTATGCCTTTGCCGATAGCCATGAGATAAGCTTTGATTTTACACAAGATAAAAGTGATAAGACACAAGGCTGGTATGGCTCATATTATAATCAAAACGATTGGAGCAATATCTACAACAATATATATGATACCAAAAGCGGATTTTTAACCTATGAGGGTAAATTTAGTGAAATGTTTTCGCTATATTCCAACTTAGGGATCATAAAGCGAACGTTTGATATGACTTACGGTTCCAATACAAAACCCGAAGATTTTTTTGCAAAACAGGTCAATGCTATTTATAAAGAAAAAGCATTACAAGGCGAAATCAGAGGCACAATAAATTGGCTAGAAGATGAAAAACTTAGAAATATAATCGGTTTACAGTATAAAAAAGTCGATATGAATGCAAGAAATTATGAATTTGAAAAACCAAGCCCTAGTATGGATTTTGATAAAAGCGAGAAAAATGTCTCTCCTTTTGCTCAAATAGAGTATAAGCCTATCCCTTACGCTCTTTTTGTGGCCGGAATTCGTCACGATAGCTACGATACTGCAGGTAAAAAGATGAAAGCCACAAGTCCAAATTTTGGCATCTCTATATTCCCTTTTGCAGGCACAGGGTATGATTATACTACTCTTTGGGTAGGATATAGTAAGGCGTTTAATACGCCTAGCGCACCGCAAAGATATCTACCTAAATTCTTGGGAGGGAATCCTGATTTGAAGCCTGAGAAAGCAAAAGGCTATGAAATAGGATTAAAACAACGCCTTAGTGATTGGGGAAATCTGGAAGTAAGTTATTACAATACCGACTATAAAGACCAAATAAGACTTATACTACTTCCTAACAATGAATGGTTATATTTTAACGAAGGAAATTCAAAAGTAAGAGGATTTGAAATTTCAAGTGAATTTTATCCGATCGATTGGCTGATCCTAAATTTAGCATATTCAAACTCAAAAACTAAAAACGCTGAGGGTAAGAGGTTATACGGAACGCCTGATAGAAGCTTAAAATACGGTGCAACTATAGTAGATTTGGCTGGATTTGATTTTTCAATTCAAGCTACAAATGCTTTGGACTTGAAAATTAGCGATGGTTCAAAACATCCTAGCCAAAACAAAACCATCGTCGATGCAAAACTTAGCTATAGATATGAACTTGGTGGATTTACTCTAACTCCATTTGTAGAGGTTGAAAACCTAGCCGATAAGCTTTATTATAGCCTTGGTGGCGAATCATCGATAAACGAAGGTCGAGTTTGGAGAGCGGGTCTTAACCTAAAATATGATTTTAAATGATATTAAAGGAAAACAATGAAAAAGATGATTTTTAGCATAATAGCATTATGTGCTATGGCTTTTGGTTTAAAAGCTCATGATTTTTTTATAAATTTAAGTGAATCAATGGAACATAAGCCCGGAAGCATAGGTGTAAATATAGGCTGGGGTCATGCCTTGCCTTTTGATGATTTCTTTATGGGAAACAGTTTAGAGAAATATGAAATTTATGATCCGAATATGAAAAAGACGGAGTTTAAATTTGATAAAACTGCCAACGAAGGTATTGAAACAAGAGTTTATCAAGAAAAACCTAGTAAAGATTTTCCTGAAGCTTTGGTTTTTAACGGAGATATGCTTGCAAATAAAGTTTATTTTACAGATACTTCAGCAAAAGGTGTATATCAAGTAGCTGCAGCAACAAGAAACGTTCAATTCTCTACTTGGAAAGATGAAAAAGGTAGAGAAAAATGGGGCAGAATTTATCTAAATGAGATAAAGGGCGCAAAAGAAATTTCAATGTCTTTGAATTTTCAAAGTTTTGCTAAGGCTTATGTAAGTGTAAGCGAATGGAAAAAACCAAAACCAATAGGGCATGATCTTGAAATAATCCCTATTAGTGACTTAAGCAATTTAAAAGTAGGTGATGAAGTAGAGTTTGAGGTTTTGTTTATGGGCGAACTTTTAAATGAAAAAATAAACGGTATGCCGATCACAATTAAAGCTTATGGCGAGCAAAGCGGAGCAGGATTTATAGGTTCTTACGTCAATAGTAGTGGTAAAACTAAATTTCGCGTAACCTCTAGTGGTAGATGGCTTACAGTAGTAAATCTGAGAAAAGACATAAATAAAAAAATAGCCCCTGAGCTAGTCGGGAAAGCTCTGCATAAAGGTTACAATGCAAGCGCTACCTTTTTCGTAAAAGAGAGGTAAAACTAAAAGCAAAATTTGAGCGCGATGAAAATTTGCGCTCAAGCTAGCTTGTTGCCAAAATATATAATTCCCACTCCAAAGATCACAAAGGCTAGTCCTATGATGTCAAATTTGTTCATCATCTCCTTTTCCACAAATATCATCCACAAAAACGAAGATAGTATATAGATGCCGCCGTATATGGCGTAAATTCTACCTGCGGCTTCAAGGTCGATTTTGGTTAGGATGTAAGCAAACAGTATGAGTGAGATTAGTCCTGCTCCAAGCCAAGCAGGAGATTTAGCAAGTCTAAAATATAGCCAAAATGAAAAGCAGCCAAAAATTTCAAAAAACGATGCGGCTAAAAATAGATAGATGTTTGTTATCACGGGTTGCCTTTGTCTAAAATTTGGGCGAATTATATCAGAAATTTGGATAAATTTTGATAGTTAAAATCATATAATGAAGTTGATTTAAAAAGAGAAAAGAGCCTAAAATAGGCTCTTAAATTTTAGTGAAGCTCGCTCCAAACTTTGCGTTTCCATAGCCAGCCAAAGATTCCAAAGATTAGGAAGTATATCATTATGTAAATTCCCAAACTCTCTCTTTCGGCTTTTTTCTCATCGCCCGCTTTTTGCATATAAGCTACGACTTGCTCTTCGGCTTTTTTGTTTAGACCGACTCTTGGCATAGCTGTGCCAGAAAGCATTTTTTGTGTGTCGTTGATAAATTTATGCAAATAATCAGCACCCTTTGAGCGTATCATCATAGATAGATCAGGTGGGTTTGACCCCATGTATTCGGCTAAATTCGCGCGGTTTGTAAAGACGTATTGTTTTTCGTATTTCATGTCGTGACATCTTTGGCAAGAGTCTGCAAATACTTTCTCATCACTTACTTCTTTTGGTGCAACTGACTTAAGATAAGCTACCATATCGGCAAGTTCTTGGTTTATGTCTTCACCGCCCGCTCCGAAAAATGCAGGCATCGGGTAAGGATTTTCGTCATTAAATTTATGCTTTAGTTTTAGCGCTATGTTTGGATTTTTTATGACCGCTGCAAGGAAAGCGTCATCATATAGATATCCCGCAGTGCTTAGATCAGGCGGAACTACCTTATAAGCTTCGCTTGCACTTGCATTATCCATAGGAGCAGGCATGCCTGCAACCTCAAGTCCGTGACAACCCGCACAGCCTGCGTTCATAAACACCTCTGCACCTTTTTGTGCGTTGCCTTTTTTGAAGTCTATAGCACCTATTTCAGCCCAGAAAGTTTTATACTCTTCAAGAGAGTCTTTCGCCTCTTGCAGGTCTTTTTCCGCATTTTTTATCTTAGCTGCTTCTCCAAGCTTTTTTGCGCTCTCTAAATCAGCCTCTCTTTTGCTAGCTACTACTTCAGCTTGCTTTACGTCGCCCTCGGCAAAGTTGTAATTAACAGGATCTACCTTAGGGTGCATGATAGAGTGAGCGTAAGGCTCGATGCCCCAGTATGTTATCAACGATAGAACAACAACAACCATAAGAATTTTTAGCTCTCTCATTTGCCACCTCTTTTCTTTTCAAGCGTAGTTATGATAGGCAGTACCACAAGAAGCAAGATAAAGAATGTAATCGTTGAGTAAAATCCTATCCATGAATTTGAAATTCCCATTGTAACTCCGTCTGCAGGAAGCTTTCCAAATATCGTAAGAACTATCATGTCAATCACTAGTAGCCAGAACCATACGAAAAAGCCCTTTCTCTCGTGCGCAGGAGCAACAACATCGCTTCTATCGTATATCGGCATGAAAAATAGCGCGATACCCGCAAATGCAAACGCGATAAGACCGATATTGTAAGCAGAGAAGCCAAATATATCAAAGAAAAATCCGCGTAAAATTTCATACTGCCACAAGAAATACCACTCAGGATAGATGTGCGGTGGAGTTTTAAGCGGGTTGCCCGGCTCAAAGTTGATCGGATCCATCGCGAAGTTGAAGTGAAAGCACACAAGATAGAAGAAAAAGATCATGAAAAATCCGATATACATGAAGTCTTTTGCTAAAAATCCCGGCCAGAAAGGTATAACCTTCGCGTTTGCCTTGTCGCCTTTTAGATATTTTTCAGCTTCTATGTCAAAGTCTATTTCCTCGCCTGTTTCATTGTTTACGTGAGGAATTCTAAGCGTATAGAAGTGAAGTGCGATAACAGCTATTAAAACAAGCGGAAGCAAGCATACGTGAAGCATGAAAAAGCGTGTTAGGGTTGAGTCGCTAACCGCATAGTCGCCTCTGATCCACTCAACTACCGCATCTCCTATCACAGGAATTCCGCCAAATAAGTTTGTGATAACCATCGCCGCCCAGTAGCTCATTTGACCCCATGGAAGCATATATCCGCTAAAAGCTTCAGCCGAAAATAGTATGAAAAGCAGCATACCGCTTACCCAGATAAGCTCTCTGCCTTTTTTATACGAGCCGTAATAAATCGCAGTAAATGTGTGAATGTATATGATCAAAAAGATCACAGATGCGGCAACTGCGTGTATATGTCGCCATAGCCAGCCGTACTCAACCTCTTTCATGATAGTGTAGTTTACGCTGTCAAAGGCTAAATTTATATCAGGTTTATAATACATCATAAGCAAAAAGCCCGTTATCAAAAGCAATACAAAAAGCGTCGTAAGGATAACGCCCATAGCCCACAAGAAATTTATGTTTTTCGGTATCCAGTACTCGCTAACTAGCACTTTCATCATTTTATTAAGCGCTATTCTTTGATCCAGCCAGTCTATTATCCCCGTTGATTTACGAATTTGTGACATATTTTCCTCCTATGCCTGAGCTACAAGTTTTTCATACTCAGGACCCGTTTCGCCAAGTACTAGCTTGGTCCCGTCTATCTTAAACGGCGGTATATCAAGAGGTCTTGGAGGAGGACCGAAGGTATTGATACCGTCTACGTTAAATTCTCCCGCGTGACAGGCGCAGATAAAGACTTGCTTGCTTGCTCTCCACTCAGGAATACAGCCAAGATGGGTGCAAAGTGCTATAGCTACTATATATCTTGAATCCCCGACTACTACGTCTCTTTTGTCGTTAGCAGGCATATTTGCATCTTTTTTTAGAATAAAGATAGGTTTTTTACGCCATTCGATTTGGCGCATTTCACCGTCTTTCATAGGACTAAGATCTACGGTAGTAAATCCTGCCGCTTTTACGCTTGGAAGCGGATCCCAAGTTTTTTTGACGGCTACAAGCGAAAAAGCACCGCCTACGGCAGCAACCGCACCGAATGCCAATCCGATAAAATTCCGTCTGTCTTGTTTTACGGACATTAGTTTCCTTTCTTATAATAATTTTTAACTATTATATCTTTGTAAAGTTTAAAATCTCATTTTATTGGCTAAAAATATAAAATTTTAAGTTATATTAAATGGTTTATTAGTAATAATATTCTCTTGTTTTCATTATATCTTTTGGCGAAATATTATAGTGCCTCTTGAAAGCTTTGGCGAAATAACCTTGATTTTTAAATCCTACGGCTGCTGATATTTCCGATATATTCATTTCCGAATTTTTTGCTAAATTAAAGGCGTGTTTTATCCTTTCTTTATGTAAAAATTCATAAGGAGTTTGATTAAATAGCTTTTTAAAACCAAATTTTAACTTAAATTCATTTAGTTTGATCTTTCTTGCAAGCTCTTTTATACTAGGTGGATTTTGGATATTGGATGCTAAAATTTCTTTTGCTTTTATTATTGCTGCTTTGTTAGATTCACTCAAGATGACATGATTATTTTGTTTTTTATATTTCTTAAGGCTAATAAATTCATTATGTATTGCTCCAAAACCTTACTCTCTAATTGGTTTTTGACTGTTGTAAAACTTTGTTTTCAAAAGGGTTTATAATATCTGAAAAATTATTTTTTATAAAGTTGTTGCTTATAAAAATTCCTGCATTTATATTATTTTTCCCTTGTTCGGCTTGTAAATCTGCCAGTAGATTGTTTGCGGTTGATATGGTAGTTAAATTATTGCAATATTTTATTTTTGAATTAAACGTTTTTAAAGTAGCCCCTCCTTCAATAGTAAAATTTATAAAAAATCTATTAACGGGATAAAGATCGTTTATGATTTTAGTATCGTTTTTAAAACTAAATTTTATATCCAAAAATCCATATCATCATTGATTTGGACTCTTTTTGTAGATATCCTCATCTCTTTTTCGTCAATGTCTCCACCATCATAACGATGCAGTTTTTGAAAAATTTCATCCACTTTAATTTTTTTCACAAAAATTCCTAAAATCGTAAAAATAAATTCTTTGAGTACAAAAATATTATTGATACCAAAACTCAAAATGATTATACTACTATTTGATAATTTTTTTACTTAAAGGGCTTATTGTGATAAAAATATAGTTTAATATTAAGCATTGCTGTTTGCGTAAGTTGCTATGGGGCTGATAGTCTAAAACTTGACGAGGTAACCATAACCGAACAAAAAACTGATGAAATAGCTATAGATGTTCCTTTATCTATCGGAATTTTAAGCGGAAATGATTTAGATGATAAGCAGATAAATAAATTTAGAAAATATAACTAACTTGACCTCAAATTTATCGATATTTAACGCAAGTGGAATAGTTGTGGGAAGTTTTGCGGGGCAATATCTAGCTATCACAAACATAATGCCTATAAATTTAAGCTTTTGGCTTGGGCATCAAAGGTATGAATTTATAGAGCTTGGAAGAATTTGGCAGATAATTCTCTTCGTGGAGCTTGTTGTATGGATGGTGCTTTTGCTTCGCGGCTTTGTAGGCGGATTTAAAGCCGGTGGAGATAAAATTTACTCGCTATATTTGCAGCTTCAGCCATAGCCGTGGGGCTGTTTTACGGAGCGGGGTTATTTTACGGTCAAAGAAGCCCGATTCCTGTTATGGAGTACTGGCGCTGGTGGGTAGTTCATCTTTGGGTTGAAGGATTTTTCGAGGTATTTGCTACGGCTTCGCTAGCTTTTGTCTTTGTTAGCCTTGGGCTTGCTTCAAAGAAAATGGCTACGTTTGCTACTCTTGCAAGTGCGAGTATATTTATGATAGGAGGAATTCCTGGCACCTTTCACCACTTATACTTTTCAGGAACCACGACACCTATAATGGCGGTTGGAGCCAGCTTTTCAGCTCTTGAGGTAGTGCCTTTAGTGCTACTTGGATATGAAGCGTTTCAGCACTATAGGATGCAGTTTGCTCAAACATGGGCAAAGACGCTTAAATGGCCGCTTTACTGCTTTATCGCCGTTGCGTTTTGGAATATGCTAGGTGCGGGGGTATTTGGATTTTTGATAAATCCTCCGATAGCTTTATTTTATATCCAAGGATTAAATACAACTCCTGTTCACGCGCATGCGGCGCTATTTGGCGTCTATGGATTTTTAGCGCTTGGCTTTATTTGGCTAGCTACTATTTATATTTATAAGGATAAAGAGTTTAACGATACTCTTATGAAGGTTGGATTTTGGTCGCTAAACTGGGGACTTATACTCATGATTTTAACCTCGCTTTTGCCTATAGGAATTTATCAAGCCGTAGCAAGTCTTGAAGTGGGTATGTGGTATGCAAGAAGTGCTGAATTTTTGCAAAGCGAACACCTGCAAATGCTAAGATGGATAAGGATGATAGGCGACACGATATTTATAGTGGGCGGAATTTGCTTCTTTATACAAATTTGTAAATTTATATTCGGCAAGCCTTCGCTTAAGGCTTAAGATTATAACCGACCTCTAAAATAGGGGTCGGTGTAGTTAAATTTCGATATTTATTGTTATATTGTTTTAGTAACTAAAAAATAGTAATACGAAGAATAATTATAAAATAAATGCTTAAGTATATTTCTTGTATGATAATGTTAATTAAGTTTTTAGATTCAAAATGATTATGACAAGAGACTATATTACATTTCCTCAACGAAAAATTAAAAAAAATTATCGTTCAGTTACTGGACATTTTCCAAGTGTAAAAAATAATAAGTCTATTGGTTTTGAATCATTATTAGAAAAGCATCATTTTTTGTATTTAGAATTTGATGATAATGTTATATCGTATTATGAGCAACCACAAATAAAAATACACTTCAATAACAGAAACATGACTTATAGTTTAGATTGCTATATTGTAAGAGATCAAAAATTAGGTCTCAAAGACTCTTTGATCGAAGTTAAATATACTAATGAGATTGATAGAAGAAAATCATATTTTGAAGATAAATTCGAAGCTACAAGAAAGTTTGCGCATGAATATGATTTAGAGTTTGATTTGTTTACTGAAAAATCATTAAATTTGACATATTTGGAAAATATAGATTTTTTATACAGATATAAATTAAATCCTATTGAAGTTGAGTTTGAAGACGAAATAATTTCTGCTTTGAAATATTATAAGAAATTAACTGCATTTGACTTGGTAAAAAAGATTACTTCAAATCTAATTGATTATCCCATTGTTTCAAATTTTATATGGATGCTAGTAGTTCAAAAAAAGATAAAAGCTTGCTTGGATATAGAAAAACTGACTATGAATTCATATTTGGAGATAACGCAATGAGCAATGTTATAAGTTTTGAAATCGGCACAAAGATTTTCTATGAAGAAGTGGAATATTATATTAAGGCCTATACGAATTTTGATGAAGTTATACTTAAAAAAAGTACAAATCCTTTTGATCAGAGGCTAGTAAAGGTAAATGAACTTATACGAGATCCTAGAAATATTAAACGGCTTGACAAAACATTATCTCAAATCAAAGATGAAGAGTTTGATTTAGTGTTGAAAAAGTATAAAATTATTGAGCCATTGCTGAAGCTTGAAAATAGAACAGCAAAAGATGTAGAAAAATAGCTAAAAAATATAAAAAGGGAATATCTACTATATATAGATGGATTAGTCTTTATGAAGATTATGGCACTTTATCGTCTTTAATAACTAGAAGAGAGTATTGCGGAGGAAAAGGCAAAAGCAGGCTAGATGATTCAGTAGATGTAATCATTGAAAAAGTAATAGAGGAGATGTATTTAAATAAACAACGATATCCTCTGACAAGTATATACAATAAGATTGTAGAGAAGTGTAGTATGGCAGGTTTTAAAATTCCTACTAAAAACACAATACGTAATCGAATCAACGCCGTCAATCCAAAGATAATTGCCAAGCATAGAAAAGGGATAACAGTTAGAGAGACTAGGGGAATGCCAAATCGTTTTCCGGAAGTAAGAATGCCTTTGGATATTATTCAAATTGATCATACAAAGATGGATGTTATGATTGTTGATGAAGATACAAGAAAGAGTATAGGAAGACCTTATATTACTGTAGCTATTGATGTGTTTAGCAGGATGATATATGGGTTTTATATTAGCCTAGAGGCTCCGGGATATTTTAGTGTCGGACAGTGTCTACTCAATGCTATTTTGCCCAAAGATGATTTGATGCAGCGTTATGGCATTCAAGGAGAGTGGCCAGTTTATGGACTTCCTCGTAAAATACATATGGATAACGGCAAGGATTTTAGAAGTATAAGTCTGCATAAATTTTGTGAAGAATATAGAATTGAAGATATATATCGTCCTGTAGCTAGGCCTGAATTTGGGGGAGCAGTAGAAAGAGTAATCGGAACATGTATGAAAAAAATACATGAAATACCTGGAGCAACTTTTTCTAACACTGCTGATAAAGGTAACTATAATTCTGAGGAACAAGCTGTAATGACTATGCATGAGCTTGAAAAGTGGTATTTGGATTTTGTAGTAAATGTCTACCATTGTACAGAACATAGTTCATTAGGCATGACGCCTAAAGAGAAATTTTATCAAGGTTTATTAGGAGTAGGAGAAGATAAATCAATTCCATTTTTGCCTACAGTTCCTGCCGATACATTGAAACTTAGAATGGCATTGTTGCCAGAAATAAGAAGAGCTGTGCAAAAAAATGGTATTACTATTGATTACATTACTTACTTTAGTGAATACCTTAGAAAATGGATTATACCAAGCCAATATAAAAAATTAAAACCGGACTTAAATAATAGAGTTGTTTGCAAAAGAGATCCAAGAGATGTGAGTAAAATTTATATTTATGATGAAGATATAAATGATTACATTGCTATTCCGTATGCCGATATAAGAAAGCCAAAGATGAACTTATCGGAACTAAGAGCTTCTATAGCGGAAGCAAGGCGTATAATAACCGGAAGAGAGCTAGAATCTTATGATATATTTGAAGCTTATAATAGATTGCATCAGTATACTTTAGATGCCATGTATCAGAAAAAATCAATTAAAAGAAAACATAATTCAAAAAAACATCAAGAAAAAACACTTAAAATAGATAAAGAAAGAATTGACTATAAAGAAGAAAATGATGCATTAAAATTGAATAATGAGAAGAATGATGGCGGTAATGGATATGAAATATATTCGGTTGAATAAATGAATAGCAGAAATTTAACTTCAGAAGCTTTTGAATTTTTATCAAAAAGTGACGAAGAAAGAATTAGTTATTGTAAGCAGGATCATTGGATAGCATATCCTGCTGCCAATAAATTAATAGAATTGCTTGAGGATAAATTTTCAGATCCACCTCAAATGAGGCATGAGGGGCTTTTGGTTTATGGCGATTCTAACAATGGAAAAACAGCTATTTTAAAAAAGATGTATCGTTTGCATAATGCTAATTTGGACTATGTGAAATATGATAAGGAGTGTATATATGAAATACCGATTATATATTTTCAAGCTCCAACCATGCCAGATGAAGGTAGGTTATATTCTCTTATTTTAAATGAGTTATTTGTGCCACATAAGCTAACTGAAAAAATTATAGAAAAGTCAAAATTAGTAGAAAGGCATCTTAAAAAACTTAATACTAGGATGATTTTAATTGATGAAATTCATAGTGCTTTAACGGGAAATTTAAACAAACAACGTACTTTTATTAATGATTTAAAGCAGCTAAGCAATAATTTGTCACTAACAATAGTTTTAGCCGGAACAAAAGAGGCTTATTCTGCATTATCTATAGGATCAGAAACTGAATCCAGATTTCCTGCGATAGAATTACCAAGATGGAGTAATGACAAAAAATTTCGTTCATTTATAGCAACTTACGAAAGATGTTTGCCTTTAAAAGAGGCTTCCAATATGGCAGACGATGCGGAGATTATAAGTGTATTATTTCATAAGTCAGAAGGATTGATTGGCAAAACGGTTAATTTGCTTAAAAAAGCTGCCGTAAAATCAATAAAATCAAAGAGAGAAAAAATTATAGTCTCTGATATAGAGTATTTGCCTAAGCTATGACATGAATAAGCAAAGAAGGGCCAATAATTGGGTTGAGGATTATTTCTTTTTAGTTGTTCCGCATCCTCTTAAAGATGAATTATTGAGTTCATGGCTTACTCGCATGGCGAGTAAGCATTTTCAAAAGCTTTCTTCATTTTTTACATTGTTTATCAAAAAAGATGGAAGTTTGGTTAGTAGGACAGATATAGATTTTTTATATGATGAAAAGCTATTTGACTATATATCTTTAAAGAGTGGTTTAGACAAACAAAATGTTTTAAAAATGTCTCTTAGAAGTGAAGAAGGGCATCTGTTTTCTTGCAATAATTGTCTTTATCCGCCCAAGCAGATTAGAAAGTTAAAAGACAAGCGCACTCATCATGGGCTAATGTTTTGTCCAAAATGCTTATCTGAGGATACAGTTCCTTACTATAGAAAGTATTGGAGATATTATTTTTATAATGCCTGCACTAAGCATAAAGTATTTCTCACTGATAGATGCTGGAGTTGCTATCAAGAAATTAGATTGGATAAGATAAATCGTTTTCAAGAAATTTGTTTTTGCAGCAAATGCAATAGAGATTTACGTTTAACTACTACTATGCCTATATATAGTAATTTTGAATATGGGTTAAAGGCCATCCGATGGTTTCAAATGGGACTTGATAGGGGTTATTTTATTATTGATAAACAAAAAATTAATTCACTTTTTGTATTTCAGATTTTTACCAAACTGTGTTGCATGCTAAACAACATAAGACTTTTAGTGCTTGATTTTTTTCCTTTATTAGATGAGTATAAAATAATTTGCAACAAACTTAATTTGTATAACTCTAAAAAGACTTTGTCAATACAAAAAGATTTCGTATTGACCGCGATGGTGTATTATCTTTTTCAAAACTACCCTAATAATTTGTTAAATTTCATAAAACAAAATAAATTAACCTATAGAGAATTTATACATGGTTTTAATGATATTCCATTCTGGTATAAAGAAATAGTAGGTAGTCTTATACCGCCACAAAATAAGATAGGCAGATTAATAAGTGAAAACGAAGTTGTGTCTGCGATTAGATATCTAAGAAGTATTGATAAGATTGTAAATCAAAAAAATGTAGCTGATGTTATTGGATGCCACTATACTGTACATAGGCAATTCGTAAGAATTTATAAACAAATAATATAGTTTAATAATTTATAGATAAGCAATATCTAGTTTCATACCTTGCTTAATAGTCCACTTGCCCATCTAATTAAATCTCTTTTTGATAGATCTTTTGTGTGTTCATGATTTTTTGTTACAAATTTTAAAGGAGTATTCTTATATATATTTTTTATATTTTCTATTGTCATATCATCTATAAAATATAAATTTATAAAAAAATCAAAAGTATTTTGTGTTACTGGATTGTTTGAAATAATCACCCAAGTACTTGCCGATGAATTTTCCCTATTTTCAATATCCAGTAACCCTATATGTAAATTATTGTACTTAAAAGTTGCTGTAATGTATTCTTTTTCTCTTTGATTTAGTTTGCATTTTGGTTTAACTTTTCCGGTTTTTTGGTCTATGATTTGTGGTAGCTTTTGAACATTATTTTTGACTAAACCTTCTATGTTGCATTCGGTTTTTAAAAAATCAATATACTTATTGAATGCTTCAAAATTTTTAATGCGTTCGTCGTCAATTTTCTTCATGATATATTCTTTTAGTTTTGTGCCGAGCACAACTTTTCTTATTGTGCTTACGCCTTTAATCTGCGATTCGGTAGTGCTTTGATCTATTGGCGTATTGTTTAAAGCGTATTCTTTTATCTGTAATATTTTTATTATGCTATCAATAGTTTCTTCTTTTTCTTTTACTTCTATGCCGCATAAGCTTCCACAAGAAAAATTTTTGTCTTTATAAATTTGTTATAAAAATATGCACGAGTCGCTGGCGCTTCTTTAAGTATCTCTGTTGTGTCATGTAGCATCATGGACTTTACAGTGGGTAATGACGAAAAATCTTTCATACTTTTTATAATATTATCTTTTTGAATTATTTTAAGAAGTTTTGTGAATCCGAGACTTGAATAATCATTAGTAATTTCATGTATGAAATAAGTAAGCTTGCCATGCTTATCATTAATGAGTGATGCCCTAGATTCAATTCTAAATTCATCCATAATAGGAAATTTTGCTTTTATTGGCATGTTTTTCACTGTTTTATTTTTCATATAATTGAGATAGGATTGTATGTAGGCACTGATGTCCTCAAAACATTTCTTGGAATACTCTTGGCATACAAAGCGATGTATATGAGCTGCATCTTCGTCTGATTTTTTCTGCTTTAGTATAATTGTAGCCTTATTGTTTTCAATATATGCTCCTTGATGCAGATTGTCTAGTTGATCTCTAAATACAGCCTCTCTTAAACTAGTAAATCTGAAATAATAGTATATTGCAACCGCATAGTGCGGGATTATTACATTGAAATTGTCAAAACAAATATAATAGCAATATATTTGTTTAGCGTATTTTAGATATGGATTTAATAATTTATCAAAAAGATAAAAAATTTCACTTTCTTCTATCAGTTCTTCTAATTTAAATGTGTTATCTTTATTTATCATATAAGTATTGATATTAAAGTTAAATCTTTGTATCTCATTATTAATTATTTCTGTTGTTTTGCACCCATTCAAGAAATACTTCCTGACAGGAAAATGAGTAAAAAGTAGCTCCGGAGAAAGATTGTAGCTAAAAGTATAATTTTTTTCATAGTTTTTTATTATAACCTTGAATTTATTATTTGCATAATCATCACTATTAAGCATTAGTCTTATTGGGAGTAGAATTTCAAAAATATCTTTAGGATTTTTTGCCATAAATTCCGGGATTATATTCCTAGTGGTTTTGTTTCTCCTCATTTCCATTCTCATTTTTTATTGTATATATTATCAATTTTTATTTCCTATTCTCATTTTATTTTGACTTTGACAAAATTGCTTAATATAAATGTGTAAAATATCAATCGCAGCAGGTGTAATGCCCGAAATTTCACTTGCTGCAAATAGCGTAGGCGGCGCAAATTTTTCAAGTTTTTCTACCACCTCGTTGCTAAGTCCGCTGATACCGCGGAAGCTAAAGTCTTCAGGAATTTTGACGCTCATCATATCTTTCATTTTATCGATTTGGTTTTTTTGTTCGTTTATGTAGTGCTTGTATTTGCATTCGATTAAAATTTGCTCCAAGCTAGCTTCGTCTAAATTTTCAAAGAATTCATCCAGTTTGCGCAGTTTTTCTTCGTTAAAGCTCTTTCTGGCGACTATCTTTTGAAGTGTGATTTTTTCGCTGATGATATCTTCATTTAAGCTTGCAAGCATAGCTAAATTCTCTTTTGACGGAGTTAACTCGCGACTTTCTAAAATTTCAAGCCCTTTAGCTAAATTTGCTCTTATGCTTTCTATTTTTTCGTAGGTTTTTGCATCTATTAGCCCAAGCTCGCGTCCGTATGAACCAAGTCTTAAAATCGCGTTATCTTCGCGCAAAAGCAAGCGGTATTCTGCTCTGCTGGTAAACATTCTATAAGGCTCTTTTGTGCCTTTTGTGACCAGATCATCTATCATCACGCCGATATACGCTTCATCTCGGCGCAAGACTAAAGGCTCTTTTTCATCGATACTTAAAACCGCATTTATGCCTGCCATGAGCCCTTGTGCACCCGCTTCTTCGTATCCTGTCGTGCCGTTTATCTGGCCTGCTAGGTAAAGCCCTTTTATCTTTTTGGTTTCTAAACTGTGTTTTAGCTCGGTAGGCTCGACGTAGTCGTACTCGATAGCATATCCGTGGCGAACTATGCGAGCCTTTTCAAAGCCTTTTACCGAGCGCAGCATCTTAACTTGCACCTCGTAAGGAAGGCTCGTTGAAAAGCCGTTGATGTAGTATTCAGTCGCTTCAAGAGTTTGAGGCTCGATGAAAAGATGGTGGCGCTCTTTATCGGCAAAGCGATTTATCTTATCCTCTATGCTTGGGCAGTATCTTGGTCCAACGCCTTCGATCTGTCCCGTAAAAAGAGGTGCTTTATCAAAATTTGAGCGGATAGTTTCGTGCGTGATGTCGTTTGTGTAAGCGATGTAGCAAGGCAGTTGGGTGGGGTTAAAATTTTCTGTTCTAAAGCTAAACGGCTTTGGATTTTCATCTCCGCCTTGCTTTTCAAGCACGCTAAAATCAATCGTCTTGGCATCTATCCTTGGACAAGTTCCCGTTTTTAGCCTGCCCATTTTAAGCCCTAAATTTGCAAGGCTTGAGCTTAAATTCGTAGAGCTTAGCTCGCCAACGCGTCCTGCTTTAAGCTTGTTAAATCCAACGTGAATAAGCCCGTTTAAAAAAGTTCCCGTAGTAATGATGAGCTTTTTGGCTCCATACGTATTTTCAAGATGTGTTTTTACGCCTGTTATTTCGCCGTTTTGAGTTAAAATTTCAGTTGCTATCTCTTGAGAAATTTCCAAATTTGGAGTGTTTAAAAGCAAATTTCGCATATAGACTCTATATCTATCCATATCAATTTGCGCTCTTGAACCGCGAACCGCAGGACCCTTGCTCTCATTTAGCACGCGAAACTGAATTCCTGTAGCGTCCGTTGCAAGCCCCATAGCTCCGCCAAGTGCGTCTATCTCTTTTACGAGATGACCTTTTGCTAGTCCTCCGATTGCGGGATTACAGCTTGCTGCACCGATTTGCTCTGCTAGAATTGTTATAAGAAGTGTTTTTTTACCCATTTTTGCAGCCGCCGTGCAAGCTTCAATGCCCGCATGACCGCCGCCGATCACGACTACATCATAATTATCCACTAAATTTGCCTTTTAAAAATAAAGGGGATTTTAACTAAAAACTTATAAAGGACAGCTGATTAAGATTGTATAAAATTTTAGTTATAATTTTATAAAAATTTATTAGTTTTTTAATATCTGTCAAATTTTTGGAGTTAAATTTAGTGCTAGAAATTTTAAAATCAAAAAGCGTTTTATATGCAGAAGATGAGCCAAGTGTCGCAAACGAGGTTATAGTTCTTTTGAATATGTTTTTTAAAGAGGTTTTTTATGCAAAAAACGGAAAAGAGGTTTTAGAAATTTATGAAGAAAAAACTCCAGACATGCTTTTGCTTGATGTGTCTATGCCTATTTTAGATGGGCTTGAAGCGCTTAAAGCTATAAGAAAAAAAGATAAAGATACCGTTGCCGTTATGCTTACCGCTTTTGATGATAAAAGTACGCTTTTAAGGGCTGTAGAGCTAAATATAACAAAATTTTTAGTAAAGCCTTTTAACAAACAAAATTTCATCTCCATGCTTGAAAGTTGTGCTAAAAAATTTACTTTAAAAGATATAAAAATAGATGAAATTTATACTCTATCGCTTGAAAATATGCATATACAAAGCAAGCAAAATTCTGATATAAAACTTACTAAAAAGGAGTTTTTACTTCTTAAATTTATGCTTGAAAATAGAGGCAGAGTTTGTCAATTTGATGAAATTTTAAATGTGGTTTATGAGTATGATAAGGGTAGCAAAGACAGCTTAAAAGCTATAATTAAAGAGCTAAGGAAAAAATGTGAATTTCTAGCTCTTGAAAACTCTTTCGGGCTAGGGTATATACTTAAGTGAAGCTATCTATAAAAATTAAAACACTAAGCGTTGTTTTGGTTATTTTTATGATGTTTTTATCGGTATTTTCATATCTTCGTTATGAAAACATGAAGAGCATAAGTCAAAATAACATACAAACTACAAATTTTAGACTTCAAAATCTAATCAAGCGCAACATATCTAGCCTTAATGAGTTTTTACATAATAGAGCCGAAGCGAATTTTAACTCTACAGGAGTTAGGCATGCTTTGAGAAATTCTCTTTCAAATGAGCTTTACATGCTTAGTTTGGGTAGGTATAAAATTTTGTCCAAAGAGAATATTTTTCTAAAACAGATGGTGTTTTTTGATAATAATTTTAAACTCATAACAAAGATGAATGATAGTATAAATTTGCCTATGATAAAGGGATGGAATGACGGATTTTATCTATATAAAGATGAGGTTTTATTTATAAGTTCTACGAAAAACGAAGACGGATATATTGTTTTTATTTTTGATGCAAAGCATTTTTTGGATCTTATCGAAAAAGAGGGTTATACCAAGGCTAAATTTGTTCTTGATTCCGAGCTTAATAGTTTTAAGAAGGCTAAAATAGGCATACTTGATAGAGTGTCAAATCCGTTTTTATCTTTTGAAAATTTATATATGTTTGAAGATAAACTTACTTTGATGCATAAATTTAATATAGATTTTTTGGATAGCAAAAGCGGATATATCGTAGTTTTTGAGGATATGTCAGCACTAAATAAAGATATAAAAAAGGCTTTTTACGTAACTGTTGGCGTTGGGTTTATTATGTTTGTGAGTGCTTTTTTGATACTTAATTACGCTTTTAACGTTTTGATTAAAAGGCTTGAGATAAGCGAGCGCAGTTTAGCCTTTGCAAATGAAAATTTAAAAAACGAGGTAAAAACCCAAACCGAGCAGATCATACAAAAAGAGCGGGTTATGATACATCAAAACCGCTTAGCAAGTATGGGTGAGATGCTCTCAAATATCTCTCATCAGTGGAAGCAGCCTCTAAGCGCACTTTCTGCAATCATCACAAAGCTTGATCTTATGAATGACGTGAGCGAGATTAAAAGAGAGGATTTGAGAGAAAATTTGAGTAAGTCTTCACAGATAATTGATTTTATGTCAAAAACAATCACTGATTTTAAGCTATTTTTTGCAAAAGAGAGTGAAAAAAGAGTTTTTAGTATCAAAGAAGAGTGCGATAAGACTATAAATCTTGTAAGTGCGCTTTTAAGCTCAAAGTCAATAGATATCAAAAGAGAGTATAGGTCAAATTTTGAAATTTTAGGCTATGCCGGGGAGTTTTCTCAAGTAGTCTTAAATCTTATCACTAACGCCAAGGATGCTATCTTGCAAAATAGCGTGGTAGATGGAATTATAACTATTAGCATTTATGAAGATGAAAAATTTGTAAAAGTGAGTGTAAAAGATAACGCAGGAGGCATTAAGGTTGAACCGATAGATAAAATTTATGGGCCTTATTTTAGCACTAAAGACAATAAAATAGGCACCGGAATAGGACTTTATATGAGTAAAACAATTATAGAAGAGCGATTTGGTGGCACTTTAACTGCGATAAATTTAGACGGCGGTGCAATATTTGAGATAATTTTGTCTAAAACCTCTTAAATCTCCCTATTTTCTCCCTGATTCCAATTATAATTTTTGAAATTTGATTTCAAGGAGGACGTAGTGGAGTTTTTAACACTTGTTATTATTACTATTTGCATGTATCTGCTAATGTTTAAGCCTGAGCGAGAGAAACTTGCTTTTGGTATGTTTGGGGCGGCTACTTTTATCCTTGTAGGAATGTGGTTTGTTACCACTTTTGGCTCCATCTTTGGCAACGGAAACTACTAGGAGGATATGATGAATAGTTGTCTAAACGAAAAGAATTTCAATCTAGTAATGGCTACGGCGATCATGCTTATTTTGGTTATTCCTGTCGGAATAGCTAATGTTTGGCTCGGATATGTCGTAAGAGAAAGCCCTTGCGCGCTTTGTTGGTGGGAGCGTATGGGTATGATTTTAGTGGGACTTCTAGGCTTTTTTATGCTTAGATACGGACCAAGACTAAAATACGTTATATCGGTATTTTTACTTGCGGCTTTTGGTATCCATATGGGCTTAAGACATCTTGGAAATTTCGTTCAGCTTGATGTAGATATGGGTCTTGGGGCTGAGATTATGGGTATTAGAACCTATACTTGGGCTGCAATAGTTTATTGGGCTGTAGTTATAGTGATGTCGCTTTTTTAATGTTTATAAAAAGAAGCGAAGAGTTAAATGCTGATTTTACCGGGCAAAGAAGCGTTATTAAGCCTTTTAGCAAATTTGGCAAAATTGTATTTTACATCTCTTTTGCTCTTGTTATTTCAAACGGTGCTCAAGCGTTTTTTACCCACGGAATTCCTCCATACGGAGGCAAAGCGCCAAACGATAGAATGAGTCTGAATTTGCCTATGATAAGCAAGACTTGGGAGACTTACATTTGGGATAGATTAAAGAGCTTTAGTATAAAAAAGGATTATCCTGAAAAGCCTTATATACACGGTATTTTTAATACTAAGAAATTTAACGAAAACTTTGCAAGCGGAGCTTTTGAAGAAGCTAAAAAGCTTCAAATTTTATCCGTTAAAGAGATTGGTATTAAGATGAATAAAGGCGATATGATAGCCGCCGTATCTTACGATAATAAAAATGAAGAATTCGCCTTTACTTCGCACTATGGCGGAAGTTATTTTACAAAAGATCTAAATACGGCTAGCAAATTTGCAGTAGTTGATTATCAAAATAGCTGGAATTTAGGACACACTACGGCAACTGCTTTTACTGGCGAAAATTTGCTAGTAATCGGGCAAAACAAGACGGCTTACGGTTTAAGAAAGCTTGAAAAGCCTATGGATGAAGTTATTCAGTATAGAACGTTTTTAGAGACAAGCGGAGATTACGGAAGCTTTTTTGAAAAGAATGTGGATAGATACACCAAAGACGGAAGACCTTTTTTAACCACGATAAGGGCTAAACAAGCTTACGCTTTGGCTTTTGGGTCCGATGAGAAATTTATGTATACAGTAAGTGCCGCAAATAGAGTTGTTAAAAATGTCGTTGTCAGCAAATTTCTTATAAGCGAAAGAAAGATGAGCTCTGAAGCTTATATCAAACCTTCTAAGGATTTAAAGCTTAAAGAAAAAAGAAATTTAAAAGACTATTACGTTGTGGGTGCTGCTGTTGATGGCGATAGAATTCTAGCTTATAGTAGAGAGTATAGCACACTTTTAAGTATCGATAAAAACAGCTTTGAGGTTAAAGATGTGTATGAGATGCCGCTTATGAAAGAGCCTCATTCACTTGCAGTAAGTAAAGATAAACTATATGTGCTTGGTTTTGAAAACGGAAAGAATTTATTATATGAAATAGAAAAGCCGTTTTGAAATTTGATTTAACTTGTTTGTGAGTAGAATTTTAGTAAAATCCTTGAAATTTTAAGGACTGAAATATGTTTAACGGACTTATTCGCGAGATAGCCGACGTTGTTGGCTACTCTCAAAACAAGCTTAGACTAAAGGCGAAACATAGACCAAATTTAGGCGATAGTATCGCGGTAAATGGCGCTTGCTTAAGCGTGATAGAGCTTTTTAATGACGGCTTTAGTGTGGAGCTAAGTGCGGAAACCAGAGCCGTTATAGCGATTGAAAATTTAAAAGGACGAGTTCATATGGAGCCTGCCATGAGGCTTGGCGATAGGGTTGACGGGCATTTGGTGCAAGGTCATATCGATGTGCTGGGCGAAATTTCAAAGATAGTTAGGCATGAAAACGGAGTGGATTTTTATATAAATTTGCCGCGAGATATCATGCACTTAATGGCAAACAAGGGCAGTATCTGCGTGGATGGAGTAAGCCTTACGATAAATGAGGTTACGCCAAACGGAGTGCGACTAACGATCATCCCTATAACGTTTCGCGAGAGCCTTTTTAGCGAGTTTAAAATAGGACGAAGAGTAAATGTCGAAAGCGATCTTTTAGCGCGCTACGTGGCTCACCAGCTTGGTTTTAAAAAGCAGATGAGCTGGGAAGAGATAGATCATATCGCAAGTCTTTATTAGAGCTGTTTAAAGCGAAATTTCAACCGAATTTGCCGTGGATGTATTGCTTAGTTTTTTTCTCTTTTGGGTCATGAAAAATTTGCTTTGTTTCGCCAAATTCAACTAAATCTCCAAGATGGAAAAATCCCGTAAAATCAGCTATTCTCATAGCTTGTTGCATGTTGTGAGTAACGACAACTATGCTAAACTCTTCACTCAAATCAACCATAAGCTTTTCTATCGTCTTTGTCGATATCGGATCAAGCGCGCTTGTGGGTTCATCCATCAAGATAAGCTCTGGCTTAATGGCTATGGTTCGCGCTATACAAAGGCGTTGCTGCTGACCGCCGCTAAGCGAAGTTGCAGGACTTTTTAACTTGTCTTTAACCTCTTCAAATAGCCCCGCCTTTTTTAGGCTATCAACTACCAGCTCATCGCACTCGCTGCCCTTTTTTACCATCTTATGCACGAGCGGAGCGTATGAGATGTTTTCGTATATGCTTTTTAAAAACGGATTTGGCTGCTGAAACACCATTCCTATGCGTTTTCTGACCTCTATCTCATCGGTGTTTTTTGAGTATATATTATGACCGTCTACGGTAACTTCTCCTGTTATCTTAACGTTTTCTATTAGATCGTTCATTCTGTTAAAACACCTTAGAAATGTCGATTTACCGCATCCCGAAGGTCCGATAAGGGCGGTGATTTTTTTATTATAAATATCCATATTTATATTTCTAAGTGCTTGTTTTTCTCCGTAAAAGAGGTTTAAATTTTTGCTTTTTGCTTTTATTTTCATATTTTTCCTTTTAGTTTTTATTGTTTTGCATTCGGCTTCTTATGATGATGGCGGCTAAATTTAGTGTAAATGTCGTAAATAAAAGCACTAAAATAGCCGCACTTGTTTTTTCTACATAAATTCGCTCCGGGCTTGAAGACCACATGTAAATTTGAGCCGGCATTACGGTTGAGGGATTTAGCACGTTTGTAGCGATTTCGGGCACAAAGGCTATCATTCCTACTATTATAAGCGGTGCGGTTTCGCCGATAGCACCTGCTAAAGCCATGATAAGTCCGGTTAAAATTCCGCTAAATGCGTTTGGTAAGACGTGATCTTTTAGCACTTGAAGTTTTGTAAGTCCGAGTGCGTATCCGGCTTGAGATATGCTCTCAGGCACCATTTTAAGAGCGCTTCTTGTGCTTACTATGACTACCGGCAGGCTCATTACGGCTAGCACAAGACCTCCTACTAGCGTTGAGCTTCTTGGCATGCCGAAGAAATTTATAAAAACGGCAAGTCCCAAAAGCCCAAATATGATAGAAGGAACGGCATTTAGGTTGTTTATATTTATCTCGATAAATTTTGTAAATTTGCTGTCTTTTGCAAATTTTTCAAGATAGATTGCGCTTGCAACTCCTATAGGGAAAGCAAGTCCCATAGCTACCATCATAGCTAGCACGCTTCCTATTATCCCCGACGCAAAGCCTGCGTTTTCAGGTATTTTAGAGTCTCCTTTTGTGAAAAAGTCTCTATTAAATTTGCTTACTATCACGCCCTTTTCAACTAGCTTAAATATAGCCTTTCTATCATCATCGCCGAATTTTGTGAAATTATGCTTTAAAAAGCTGTCCGTATCGGCGTTTGCGATTGCTTCGTAGCTTTTGGTTTCGCCTATTTTAAGACCATCTTGTTTGATTAAATTCGGTAAATTTCTAAGCCAGGCGCGAGATATGTATTTTTTCTCTACGTTTGGCAAAGAGTATGGATTTTGAAGCAGTTTTTCGGTGACGGTTATATCTATTTTTACGTAGTGTCTAGTAAATTCAGGCATTGCGGTTTTAACAAGAACCGATAAAAAAAGTAGTAAAAAGCCTATACAAAATATAAATGAAAATTTTGATAAGCCTTTAAAAATTTTGCTTTTCAACTTCCTTGCTTTCGCATCTTTTGCTATGAACGGATTTTGCATATATCGCCTTTAAAGATTTGAAATTTTATATTTTCTTTGGAAATTTCTTGAAATTAAAACGGCTATTAAATTTATGATAAAAGTTAGCACAAATAGCGTAATACCAAGAGCAAATGCGCTTAATGTAAGCGAGTTGTCAAACTCCTGATCTCCGCTTAAAACCTCTACTATTTTAACCGTAACCGTAGTCATATCTTCAAGCGGATTTAGGCTTAAATTTACCCTCAAACTTGCCGCCATTACGACTATCATCGTTTCGCCTAATGCTCTTGAAAGCCCTAAAAGAAAGGCTCCTATGATACCGGGCATCGCAGAAGGAAGCACCACAAAGCAAATACTCTCTTCTTTTGTTAGCCCAAGGCTTAAAGCCCCCTCTTTTAGTCGCTTTGGCACAAGCGATATCGCGTCATCACAAAGACTTGAGATCATCGGTATGATCATTACTCCCATGATAAGCCCCGCGCTTAAAGCGTTGTTGTAAGATGCGTTTATATCGAAATTTGAAGCTATTTTTACGATTAAAGGGGCCGCAAATATAGCCGCGAAAAATCCATAAACCACACTCGGAACCCCCGCTAAAATTTCCAAAATCGGCTTTAAAAAGCTTCTGGCTCGTCTGCTTGCATATTCGCTTAGATAAAGAGCGCTAAATAGCCCAAATGGAATTGCCGTTAAAATCGCAATTAGACTTATATAAAATGTTCCTAAAAATAGCCCGACCGATCCAAAGTGAGCCTTTTTATCCAAAAACGCATCGTGCGGCGCCCAAGTAGAGCTAAAAAAGAAGCCAAAAGCGCTCTCTTTTTCAAAAAATTTAAGCGCTTCAAAGATGATTGAGCCAAGTATCATAAGTGTCGCTAGTATCGTAATGAGCGATGATACAAATAAAAATGCGATAACTAATCTCTCGACTTTTTTGTTTGTTAGGCTTAGGTTTTGTAAATTTAGTGCCGTATTTTGGCGTTTATAGAAAAAATAAACACCAAAAGATAGGCAAAATAAAACTATATAGAGCAAATTTAACCCCTTATTTTATAACTTCACCGCTTTTTATCATCTCTTTAGTAAGCCTAATAGGCTCTGTTACGTTTTGCTTCATCTTTGTAAAAGTTTGGCTATCTGCAGGGATTAATCCGATGGTTTTTAGCACCCCTTCATCTCCTATCATCGCTTCGCTTATAAACATATCTACAAAGTCATTTATATCTTTGTTTTTTACTCTGTTTTGGTTTTTAACGTAGAAATAAAGACTTCTTGCAAGCTTGTAGCTACCGTCGCTAACGCTATTTTCATTCGGTGCTACGCCGTCTATCTTTACGGCTGCGACTTTGTCTTTGTTTTCTGCTAAAAAGCCGTATCCGAAAATTCCAAATGCGTTTTTATTTTGGGCTAGTTTTGCGATGATTAGGTTATCGTTTTCGCCTGATGGGATATAGACTCCATCGTCTCTAATTTGGCTGTATTTACCTGACTTATCACCATACTCTTTAAAGCTTTTTGAGGCTTTTTGCATGAGTTGCTCTTCAAAGCTATCTCTAGTTCCCGAAGTTGTCGGAGGTCCGTATATAACGATAGGTTTAGAGCTAAGAGAGCTATCTATATCGCTCCATTTTTTATACGGATTTGCTACTAATTTGCCATCAATTGGAACCTCTTTTGCAAGCGCTAAGAAAATTTGCTCTTTGCTTAGATTTAGTTCGCCGTTTTGCTTACCCATGGCAAAAACGATCCCGTCATATCCGATCATATATCCGCTTATATCCTCTATGCCGTTTTTTAGACACTCTTCAAACTCGCTCATTTTCATAGGACGAGATGCGTTTGCTATATCTATGCTGTTTTTGTCTTGTGACGAACAAAACACCTTAAAGCCTCCGCCCGTGCCGATACTCTCTACTATCGGGGTCTTTTTATTTTTTACAACCGCAAATTCCTCCGCAACATAACTTGCAAAAGGAAATACCGTTGAGCTGCCGGCTAGCTTTATCTGATCTGCCAAGGTTACCGTGCAAATTAGCGAAGTTAAGATTAAAGCCTTTGAAATTTTCATCTTTTTTCTCCTTTTTAGTTTTGATAGCGTAAGTGTAAAATTTTTTGGAAACTTTTAAGAAACATTTTGGATTGATTTGTTTTTTGAAATTTTGTAATATAAGATTTTTAAAATTTAAGGGATAACATGTCTGCACTGATAGCTTTGATTGACGATGAAAAGGATCTTTTGGATATTTTAGAGTATCATTTGCAAAAGGCGGGATTTGAAGTTGTAGGCTTTAGCGGCGTATCAAAGGTCGAGCAATTTTTAGAAGAGGAGAGTGTTGATCTTTTGATAGTGGATAGAAATTTAATCCATGCCGAGGGAGCTGTTTTTGTAAAAGAGCTTAGAAATAAAGGCTTTAATACGCCCGTTATATTTCTTAGTGCAAAAGATAGCAAAAAGGCTAAGCTTGAGGGTTTTGAAGCAGGCGGCGATGACTATATCACAAAGCCTTTTGATGTGGATGATCTTGTAGTTAGAGTTAAGGCTGTTTTAAAGCGAACAAAGGGTGAAAGCAAGATATACAAATTTAAAGATATAGTTATAAATTGCGAAACAAAGCAAGTTTTTGTGGCTGGTAACGAGATAAATTTAAGCAAGCTTGAGATGAATTTGCTTATAGAGTTTATAAAAAATCAAAATATAGTTTTAAGCAGAGATTATCTTTGGGATAAAATTTGGGACGGCGAAGAGATAAGCAAAAAGACGATAAATATCGCTATAAAACGCCTTAGGCAAAAGCTTGGAAATAGCGACTATATAGTTTCGGTTAGGGCTATGGGATATAAGATATGCTAGTTAAAAATAGAAATTTTGTATTTTTATTTTGCTTGCTTTTTGTGCTTTGTATAACTGTTTTAAAACTGCTTGAAAATATCTATATAAGCGCATTTTTGATATCTTTTTTATTTGTAGCGTTTTTGTTTTTTATGATCAAAAAAGACACTAGCAAACTTAATGTAAATATAGAAAATTTAAAAAATTCAAATTCTGAACAAGATGAATATAAGATGTTTTTTGGCGAGAGTAAAAATCTCCAAGATACGATAAAAGAGCTTAGAGAAGAGCTTAGAAAAAAGAGCAAAAAATCCATTAAAAAATCAGCCAAAATAAAACTTAGAAACACTCAACTCCAAGGCATTTTAAGCTCTATTTCACACGAGTTTAAAAATCCTATCGCAATCATTCAAGCCTCATCTCAAACGCTTTTAAACGATAAAAATTTAAGCAGCGATATGAGAGATAAATTTATAGAAAAGATCACCAGAAACTCGCAAAAAATCGTAAATTTGATAGATAGATTAAATTTAAAATCAACCGAAAGCCTAGAGCTAAACATCACAAATTTTAGCCTGCTAAAACTTGTAAATGAAGTTAAAAGCGAGCTTTTGGAAAAATATCCAAATAGGGCGATAAATGTACCAAAAAAAGAGATTTATATAAGTGCCGATGAGGCTCTTATAAAGCAAGTTTTAGTAAATTTCGTTGAAAATGCGCTCAAATACTCTCAAAAAGATATAGAAATTTACTTTGCAAATGAGGCTGTTTTTGTAAGAGATAGTGGCTCAGGAATAGAACAAAAAGATATAAAGCTAGTTACTAAAAAATATTTCAAAACAAAAAGCAATATAGAAACCAACTCTTTTGGCTTAGGGCTTTATATCGCAAAGCAAATTTTAAGGCTGCACGGCTTTGAGATGTTTATATTAAGCGAGGTTGGCAAAGGATCGGTGTTTGGCTTTGGCTATATTAAAAAACAGCCTGATGAAATTTTAGACGAGAGCGGACAAGCGGATGAAACAAATTAATTTTATACTTGATAACGAGCGTTTTTGCGCCGGTTTTACAACTCGTTTTGGTGGAGTTAGCAGCGGAGCTTATGAGAGCTTAAATTTGGGCGATCATGTTGGAGATGAGGCTAAAAATGTGGCTAAAAATAGAGAAATTTTAGCTAAGCTTCTTAGCGTAAAGGCAAAAAATCTAAAATTTATGCGCCAAATTCACTCAAACCGCGTGGAGATAATTAGAAATTTAGACGATGAGATAGCGCCATGTGATGGCATAATCACAAATTTAAAAGGCGTTGTACTTTGCGTTTTGGTAGCTGACTGCTCGCCTATTTTGATTGTCGATGAAATGCGCGAAGTTGTCGCTGCTATCCACGCCGGAAGAGCCGGAGTCGTGGGGCAAATTTGCACAAATGCGGTTAATAGAATGAAAAGCGAATTTGGCTCTAAAACGCAGAATCTTAAAGTCTTTGTTGGACCAAATATTAAAGGCGGCTGCTACGAGATAGGCGAACTTGATCTTGGCGAGTTTAATAGATACAAAAACGATGGTAAATTTGATATAAATGCCGCTTTAGCTGATGAATTTAAGGAGCTTGGCGTAAAGAGCGTAAAATTTGATGAAATTTGCACGCATTGCGATGAGAGGTATTTTTCTTATCGCAGAGAGCGAGTTACGGGAAGATTTGCGGGTTTTATTATGGCGAGATAGCGATTAAGCTTGGCTGTTTGATTATTGATCGATATTGCCTATTAAATTTAAATACGTAAATTTGTAGAACCATTAATAAACTTTGCGAAATAAGAAATTTTAAGCTTTTTATTTTATTTTTCTATTTTATTCTTAAATTTTGTTTTATTTTTCTTTTAAAATTATTATTTAATTTTTTAGCCTAAAAAACTTGATTTTAATTATTAGTTGTGTTATACTCTGCTTGTCCAATCTTAAAAATTTCACAAGGAGATAGCAATGAAGAAGATATTAACTTCTTTAGTCATAGCAGGTGCGTTAAGTGGTGCTTTTGCACATGATTTTTGGGTCGTAGGAAAAAATATGGATAAATTTAGCGCCGACATCGGTTACGGACATAGCTTCCCAAAACCTGAAGCGATAGCCGAGAAGAGATTAAGTCTTTTTGCTCCGCCATATATAGTGGATAAAAGCGGTGCCAAAACCGTTTTAAAGCAAGCCGGCGAAAACTATCACTATGAGGGCGAAAAGCTCAAAAAAGGCTCTTATGTGCTGGCGGGCGACTATAAACCTACGTTTTGGTCAAAAGACAAGGACGGCAAGTGGCATCAAGACGGACATAAAGAAAATGTAAAAAACGTTGAATCTTGCGGATTTCACGCTAGAACGGCTAAAAGCATAATCGTAGAAGGCGATCAAGTGGAGGACTTTATCTATAAGCCGATAGGTCAGATCGTAGAAATCGTTCCTCTAAGCGATGTTACGAAGATCAAGGTTGATACTCCTTTTAAATTGCAATTTTTCGCTAACGGCAAGCCTGCGAAAGTTGCTAAAGTTACGGGCGTGATTGAAGGATTTCCTGAGGGTAAATATACATTTTTTGGTACGACCGACCTTCAAGGGGTGATCGAAGTTATAGCTATCAAAGAGGGAAATTGGCTATTTCAAGCCAAGCACGAGACGGCTTACGCAGATCCTAAAAAATGCGACAAAGAAGAGCTTGACGCTAGCCTTGTAATAAAAGTAAATAAATAATCTTCCTTACCGATCGGACTAGTTCCGATCGCCTCTTTTTGCTTTGATAATTCAGTTTTGTTGTTTTATAATTTTATTTTTTAAGATACTTTAAGGACTGCATAATGGGATATGAAGCATTTGCGCCTAAGGATTTAAGAGTGGTAAAAATAATTCAAAACGCCAAGAAATTTGGAGTGGAAAGACTTCAAAACGAAGCTTTGGTAAAGGAATTCTTAAACCGCGAGCAAATTTCATTAAGCGAAGATGAGCGCGAAAATATAAGACAAATTTTTATAAATTTGATGAAGATTGAAGAGGAAGTGCAATTAAGCGGGTGAGATAATGAAAAAGATAGCTTTTATTGTTTTATTAGCCTTTACTCTTTTTGGCGCGCAGTTGCAAGAAGCGCAAAGACTCTTTCGCATAGGAGATGAAAAAGCCGCGATAGAAATTCTAACAAAGTCTTGCGATAGCGGGCTTTTAGACTCTTGTATTATGCTTGGGAATTTTTACTTTTCAAACGATAAGCTTAAGTATGAAAATGCCGTCAAGTTATATCAAAAAGCCTGCGAAGGCGGAAATTTACTAGGCTGTGATAGACTTGCTAGTGCTTATTATGAAGGCAGAGGTGTTAAGCAAGACTTCGCGCTTGCTGCGAAATTTGCCATGCAAGCTTGTGATGACGATATTCCTTACAGCTGCATCATCTTAGCGAATTTGCACTACTACGGAAACGGTGTCATAAAAGATCATGCACAGGCGCTTAAATTTTGCGAGCGGGCATGTGAGCTTGAGACGGCTTCAAGCTGCGTTATGGCGGCAAATATGCATGAAAAAGGCGAGGGTGCGCCAAAAGACATACAAAAATCGCTTCTTTATCACGAAAGAGCATGCGCTCTTGGAGCTAAATCAAGCTGCGATAAGGCTCAAAATCTAAAATAAACGATAAATTTAATCCACTAAAAAGAGATGATTTGTTAATATCACGTCCTTAAAATTTCACAAAAAGGACAAATTTGAATAAGATTATCTGTATGATAGTTTGCGCGGGAGCACTTTTTGCCTCGACTTTAAATAAAGCCGATGATGCTTATGTAGAGGGCAGATACGAAAAGGCGGCCAAGCTTTATGGGAAGGCTTGCGATGAGGGCGATATGCAAGGGTGTTATAACCTTGGCGCAATGCACGAAAACGAAAGAGGCGTTAAATACGACATGCAAAAGGCAGTAAACCTCTATGAAAAAGCTTGCAACGGTGATAATGTCTATGGCTGTTATAACCTTGCTATGGTTTATAGCGATTTGAAAGATTACTCAAAAGCTGTTACGCTTCTAACGAAAGCCTGCAACGGCGAAGACGGCATGGCGTGCTTTAACTTGGGCGTGTTTAACTTCAAAGGCGAAGGCATAAAAGAAGATAAAAAAGCGGGCAACGAATTCTTTAAAAAAGCTTGCCAATACGGGACTCCTGAAGGTTGCTACGAGCTAGCGCGCTCTTATGTAAGGGGCCATGGAATCGAGCTAAATTTCAAAAAAGCCGAAGAGTTTCACGCTAAAGCTTGCCAGATGCATCACGCAAGAGGCTGCTACAACGTGGGTGCGCTAAATACTAATCCGAAAGCCAAAGCTCACATGAAGCAAGATAGAGAAAAGGCTAAGGAGTTTTTTAAGCAAGGCTGCGATCTGGGTGATGAGCAAAGCTGTGAAAATTTAATGTTTATGGAGCTTGGAAAGCTTTGATTTAATTTTGCATAAAGGCTAAAATTTCTTTAAATTTGCTAAAATAAAAAATCTACATTTGAAATTTAAAGGAGTTAGCATGCTACTACTTAAAAATGCAAATTTATTTACCCCTGAGCATGTCGGAGATAGTGATGTGCTTGTGGGCGGAGGTAAAATTTTAGCTATCGGAAAAGGACTTGATTTCCGCTGTGAAAACCTTGAGACTTACGATCTTAAAGGCAAAATTTTAGCTCCCGGACTAATCGATCAGCACGTTCATATCACTGGTGGAGGCGGCGAAGCGGGCTATCATTCAAGAACTCCTGAAATTAAATTAAGCGAGATCGTAAAGCACGGTATCACGACTGTCGTTGGAGTTTTAGGCACTGATGGCTGTACCAGAAGTCTTGAAAATCTTTACTCCAAAGCAAAAGCGCTTGAATTTGAAGGTATCTCGACATTTATCCATACAGGTTCATACGCTACGCCGACTGTTACTTTTACGGGAAGTATTACTAAAGACTTAGTGCTAATCGATAAAGTTAGAGGCGTTAAAATCGCAATGTCGGATAACAGAAGCAGTTATCCGACCGATGAAGAGCTTATCAAAATCCTAACTCAGATAAGAATTGGAGGCATGATATCCAAAAAGGGCGGCGTGATGCATATGCACATGGGCGGACTATCTAGCAAGCTTGATGCGGTGTTTAGGATACTAAAAGACTGTGAATTTCCTGTTCAGTACTTCTCTCCGACACATTGTGCCAGGACAAAAGATCTCTTTGATGAGTGCTTGAAACTTCAAAAGATGGGCGGATTTTTTGATATCACAAGCGGCGGAAGCCAGTTTGCTCCGCTTCATGAGGTAATCGCTTACGGCATCGAAAAGGGCTTAAAGCTAGACATGATGACGATGAGCTCTGATGGCAACGGAAGCGTGCCTAAATTTGATAAAAGTGGCGCTCTGGTCGGATACGGATGTGCAAGTTGCAGCGCAAATTTAGACGTGCTAAGAGATGTGGTCAAAAACAAAATTTTAACTCATACGCAGGCTTTTGCTTTGATGGGAAAAAATGTGGCTAAATTTTTAAATTTAGAAAATAAAGGCTCTATAAAAGTCGGTTTTGATGCTGACTTTACGAGCTTTGATGAGGATATGAAAGTTCAAGATGTAATCGCGAAAGGCGAGTTTTGCGTGAAAGATAAAGAGCTTGTTAAAAAAGGATTTTTCGAGTGATTTTATTGCGACCGTGATAGTAAATTTGCGATTGTGTTTGAAATTTATAGGCTCTGGTTTAGTGTGCCGGGGTCTGTAAATTTTGATAATTAAAATTTACTAAGAATTTTGCTTTAACCAAAGCCTATTCATAAAATTTAGCTTAATTTTATATTGCTTTCAGTATAATCCAAGCTTCAATTCACACACACCAATCCTAAAATTTGGTTGCGACAGGTGCAAATTTGTCGTTAATGGGTGTGGAGGAGAAACCTAAATTTCGCGCAAAAGCGCACAAGGAGAACCGATATGGTAACAATGAGAGATTTGCTAGAGTGCGGCGTTCATTTCGGACACCAAACACGCAGATGGAACCCAAAGATGAAAAAATTCATTTTTGGCGAGAGAAAAGGTATCTACATTATAGATCTACAAAAAACTATCCGCTACTTCCGCTACACGTACAACATCGTTCGTGACGCAGCGGCAGAGGGTAAAACTATCCTTTTTGTTGGAACAAAAAAACAAGCCGGTCAAACAGTTGGCGAATATGCTGAAAAATGCGGAATGCCATACGTAAATCACCGCTGGCTGGGCGGCATGATGACAAACTTCGGAACAATCCGCCAAAGCATACGCAAGCTTGAAGTTATCGAAGCTATGGAAGAAGATGGCTCAATCAATCTTCTAACCAAAAAAGAAGCTTTGATGCTAAGAAGAAAAAAAGAAAAGCTTGTAGCCTACCTTGGCGGAATTAGAAATATGAAAACTCCACCTGATATGATCTTTGTTATCGATACAGTTAAAGAAAAAATAGCAGTCCAAGAAGCTAACAGATTAAAAATCCCTGTAGTTGCTCCGATAGATACAAACTGTGATCCTGACGTAATTGATTATCCAATCCCTGGAAATGACGATGCTATCCGCTCGGTGCAACTTTTCTGCCAAGAGATGGCTGAGGCTATCATCGAAGGACGCTCACAACTTGAAAAAGACGGCGGCGTAGCCGAAGAGGGCAAAGAAGAGGTTACTCAAGATGAAAAAGACGCTGTGCTAGAAGAGGCATTTAGCGAAGAAGAATTTGAAGCGGAGGATGAAGAATAATGGAAATAACCGCACAAATGGTAAAAGAGCTCCGTGAAGCAACCGGAGCCGGAATGATGGATTGTAAAAAAGCTTTAGCCAAAGCTAACGGCGATATGGAAAAAGCCGTAGATATACTTCGCGAAAAAGGTCTTGGACAAGCCGCTAAAAAAGCCGACAGACTTGCAAGCGAGGGTCTTGTAACGGTTGAAGTATGCGAACACTGCAAGAAAGCAACTATTACAGAGATAAATTCAGAAACCGATTTCGTTGCTAAAAACGTTCAGTTTCAAAACCTTACAAAAGACACTACCGCTCATATCCAAGCAAACTCTATCTCTAGCGTAGAAAGCCTTAATGAGAGCGTTATAAACGGTGTTAAATTTGAAGATTATTTCAAGGGTCAAATCGCTACAATCGGCGAAAATTTGGTAGTAAGACGCTTTGAGACGGTTAAAGTAGATGAAAACGGCGTAGTAAACGGATATGTGCATTCAAACGGACGTGTCGGCGTTATTATTGCTGCAGCTTGCGATAGCGCTCAAACAGCTCAAAAGGCAGAGGATTTCATAAGAAATTTATGTATGCATGCAGCCGCTATGAAGCCAAGCGTGATAAGCTACAAAGATCTTGATAGGGAATTTGTGGAAAAAGAATTTATCGCTCTTAAAGCCGAGCTTGAAAAAGACAATGAAGAGCTGGTTCGTCTTGGCAAACCGCTTCACCACATTCCAAGTTACGCAAGTAGGTTGCAACTTACCGATGATGTCGTAGCAAAAGCCGAAGACTCGATAAAAGAAGAGCTAAAAGCCGAAGGTAAGCCTGAGAAAATTTGGGATAAAATCATACCTGGCAAGATCGAAAGATTTTTTGCGGACAATACTGTACTTGATCAAAGACTTACGCTACTGGGTCAATTTTACGTAATGGACGATAAGAAAACTGTTGAGCAGGTAATAACTGAAAAGAGCAAAGAGCTTGGCGGTAAAATCGAGATCGTAAAATACGTTAGATTTGAGCTTGGCGAAGGCTTAGAGAAGAAAAACGAAGATTTTGCGGCGGAAGTTGCGGCGCAAATGGCTTAAAAATGGAAATTTTAAAGGGCGTAGATCTTAGCTTTGCGTATGATTATACGCTCTTTGAAAATGTCAATATATCTTTAAATTCCCGCGAAAGCTCGGCAATTTTAGGTGTAAGCGGATGCGGGAAATCAACTATACTTAATATACTTTCAACACTGCTTAAGCCTAAAACGGGCGAAGTTATTTATAAAGGCAGGTCGCTTTATGATCTCTCTTCAAACGAACTTTTGCAGATTCGCAGACTTGATTTCGGAATTATTTTTCAAGCGCACTATCTGTTTAAAGGCTTTAACGCAAGGGAAAATATCGAACTTGCGGGAATTTTATCGGGTCAAAATATAGATGAAAATATCCTTGAAAATTTAAAAATCAAAGAAGTTTTAAATCAAAAAGTAGGCGAATTGAGCGGAGGGCAGCAGCAGCGCGTGAGTATCGCTAGAGTGCTATGTAAAAAACCAAAAATAATATTTGCCGACGAACCCACTGGAAATTTAGACAAACAAACTGCAAATGACGTAATGCAAACTCTTTTTGGGTATATCAAAGCAAACGATGCGGCACTTGTGCTTGTAACGCATGATAACGAGCTTGCAAGCAGATGCACAAACGTATATAAGCTAGAGGATAAACAACTGCAAAAATGGAGATAGTAAGCTTTTTTGGCGCTGATAGAGTTATAACTTTTATGCTTTTATTCGCCAGATTAAGCGGACTAATGGTCTTTTTTCCTTTTTTTGGGCACTCTCAAATTCCTATCTCGGCAAAAACTGCTCTTACGTTTTTTTTAACTATCTTCTTGTTTCCTATGGCGAGCGTTAAAAGCGGCGAAATTTACTATCTTGCAGTTGAAATTTTAAGCGAACTTATGCTTGGACTTTGTGCAGGATTGCTTGTAACCATCGTATTTGGCATACTTCAGCTTGCCGGCGAGCAAATTTCTATGGTTATGGGCTTTTCTATGGCTAGTGTGCTTGATCCTCAGACGGGTATAAACTCGCCCGTGATGTCAAATATCATAAATTTTCTTGCTTTGATGACGTTCTTGGCATTTGACGGACATCATCTTTTGTTGCTATTTTTTGCAAATTCACTCACCCATATCCCGCTTGGCGAATTTTACCCAAGCGCAAATATAGTCCACTACACTTCAAAATCCATGATAAATCTCTTTATGTTTGGCTTTATCATGTCGTTTCCTATCCTTGCGCTTTCGCTTTTGTCTGATCTTATCTTTGGCATGCTTATGAAGACTATGCCGCAGTTTAACCTGCTGGTTGTGGGTTATCCTATTAAGATTGTGATAGGGTTTTTAGTGCTGATTGCTATTTTAACAGGAATGATGGAACTATTTAGCGAGCTTATGTTTAGAGTGATAAACGATATGCCGTCGCTCTTTTTTAACTAAGCTAGGAGTAATAAAAAATATCTTAAAATACCTATTTTAGGTTTTATGAAAGGAGTCTTGATGAAAGTCGCACTTGTCAATAGTAATCCTGCAGTATCGCGCTTGGCAACGCTTAGCCTTAGTAAAATAGGATATGAATATATTGAAGTTGATAACCTTGATGATATTAAGGGTAAGTTTTTTGATATATTAATTTTAGATAGCGAAATTACTGTTCAAGATGTAAATTTAGAAGAGATAACAAGTAAAATTTTATACCTATCTTCTAAAAGCTCTCCGGAATTTGATCGTGCGGACAAGATTTTACCAAAGCCTTTTTTACCTACGGAATTTATATCTATTGTAGAATCCTTAGGGCATACTCAAGATCAAAATTTATCTGGTTTTGATGAAGATAAAGAAAAATTTAGCGAACTAAAAGACGAACAAGGTTCTTTAGCTTCTATCGAAGATAGTGAATTTGTAGATGAACTTAGCGATGAGCTATTTAAAGATGAATTTGGTATTAAAGACGACAATATTGAAGATGACAGATTTAGCTTGGATGATTTTGATATAGACTTGGCGGATAAAGATGAAGAGGCTAGAGATTTAGATAGCACTAGTGAAGATGATGATATAAACAAAGAAGATATTTTAGAAGAATTTGATGATTTTAAAGATGAAGAACCTGCTGAGATGACTTCAAGAGAGGAGGATCTTTTGTCTGATTTTGGCTTTGATGATGACAAAAAAGAAGATATCAAAGAGAATGCAGATCTAAGTGACCTTGAAATTGAAGAGTCATCGCAACCTAAAGATGAGCTGGCTGAAGAAAATGAGTATAGCAAAAATGAAGATTTAAGTGACGAAATAGAGCTTAAAGATGATGGCGATAAGGTTGATTTTGAAACAGAAGACGATACATTTGCCGATATTAGAAAAACTATAGATGAGATAGACAATTTGGATAGTGATTTAAATTTAGATGAATTTGAAGATAAATCCGAGAGCGAATTTGCAAATGATCGCTCTGAAATGGTAAAAAAAGAGAAAAATTTAGATACACAAGATCAATTAGGAAATGAAGATTTTATAAAAGAAAGTGATGAGATGGGCGATTTTACGTTTATCGATCAAGAGAGTGAATTTAAGGGCGAGCGGTTAAATGTATCCAGCACTAGCGAATATGACGATATTGATCAGATAAAAGAAGAGGATCTGGCAAAGGCTTTGAACGAGGATTTTGCCAGTATAGTAGAACCCACAAAAAGCGATTTAGTAGGTAGCTCTGAGGCTATAAAAAAAGAGCTGGCACATAAGATAGGAGAGCAGATCACAGGCGCTCTTAGTGCCGATTCTATCAAAGAGGCCTTAAAGGGTCTAAATATAAAAATAAATATAACATTTGAGGAAAAGTAGTTTGAAGGGGCAAATTTTACTTATTTCAGGACCTAGCGGAAGTGGTAAAAGTACCCTTTTAAATAGGCTTTTAAAAGAGGAAACCGATCTTTATTTTTCGATTTCAAGTACAACAAGAGCTATAAGAGATGGTGAAAAAGAGGGTGTAAACTATCACTATATCAGCGAAGAGGAGTTTAAAAAGGGTATCGAAGAGGATAGTTTCTTGGAGTGGGCGTATGTGCATAAAAACTACTACGGAACATCATTAAAACCTGTATTAAAAGCTCTTAATGAAGGAAAAATCGCCGTATTTGATATAGATGTGCAAGGCTTTCATATAGCTAGAAAAAAATTTGGCGAGCTTATAACCTCTGTTTTTATTACAACTCACAGCCAAAATGAACTTAAACGTAGGCTCGAGGGTCGGAGAACCGATAGCGCACAAACTATTGAACATCGCCTAGCAAACGCTCTTGATGAGATGGAGCACATCTTAGAATACGATTATTTTTTCATAAACGATGATCTTGAAGAGAGTTATAAAAACTTGCAGTCAATTTTAAGAGTTATTAGGCTAAAAAGTAATAGTATAAATTTACGCGAAACTATCAATAATTGGCGTGAATTTTGAAAAATATGATAATATAACGAAAATTTTAAAAGGAGAAAAAATGGGTCCAAGTGTCCAACAATTGCTTATAGTTTTACTTATAATAGTTTTGCTTTTTGGAGCAAAGAAGATTCCGGAGCTTGCAAAAGGACTTGGTAAGGGTATAAAAAGCTTTAAATCAGAGATGGAAACTGATGATAAAAAAGCTGAGAATGTAGAGAAAGTTGAAGAGAAAAAAGAGGAAGCTATAACCGCTACAAAAGTAGATGAAACCACTAAGAGTGCGTAAGGTTTAGGGTTGAAAAATTTAGTAATAGACGAGATAAAAAAAGTTATAGAGGTTGATTTTGTCCTTGAAAAACCAAAAGATAAAAATCTCGCCCACTATGCGACTCCTCTTGCGTTTTCTTTGGCAAAAGAGCTTAAAAAATCCCCCGTAATCATAGCGCAAGATATTGCTAGCAAATTTCAAGATAGCGAGATCTTTGAAGTAAGTGCATTAAATGGCTATATAAATTTTAAGTTAAAACAAAATTTCTTAGGCAATCTTGCTAAAGCCGCTATAGAAAACCCTCAAAATTTTGCCAGAGGCGGAGCCGAAAGTGAAAAAATTTTACTTGAATACGTAAGTGCAAATCCTACAGGTCCTCTTCATATAGGTCACGTAAGGGGTGCTGTATTTGGAGATACTCTTGCTAGAGTCGGCAGATATATAGGCAAAGATATTAAGACTGAATACTATATCAATGATGCGGGTAATCAAATAGATCTGCTTGGAATTTCCATAAGTCTTAGAGCGCGAGAAGAACTTTTTAGTGAAGATGTAGTCTATCCGGAGGCTTATTATAGAGGCGATTATATCCTAGACATAGCTAAGGCTGCGGAACAAAAATTTGGCAAGGAAATTTTTTACGATCAGAGTAGAAATTTGGAGCTTGCTGATTTTGGTAAAGACATTGTATTAAATCTTATTAAGCAAAATTTAGCAGATGCGCAAATTTTTATAGAAAACTGGTCAAGTGAGAGAAGCTACTATGATCAGCTTGATGAGACTCTTGATAGGCTTAGATCTTGTAACGGAATATATGAGCAAGAGGGTAAAATTTGGCTAAATTCTAGTTTAGTAGGAGACGAAAAGGATAGGGTTATAGTGCGCGAAGATGGTCGCGGAACCTATCTGGCGGGAGATATTGTATATCACAATGATAAATTTAAGCGCGGATACGATAGATATATAAATATCTGGGGAGCCGATCACCACGGTTATATAGCGAGAATGAAAGCGGCCGTGCATTTTCTTGGCTATGATGAAAATAGACTAGAAGTTTTACTCTCGCAGATGGTTAGCCTGCTTAAAAACGGCGAGCAATTTAAGATGAGTAAGAGAAGCGGCAATGTAGTCTTGATGAGTGATGTTGTGGAAGAGATTGGCTATGAAGCTCTTAGATTCATATTCCTTAGCAAAAAGAGCGATACTCACCTTGAATTTGATGTAGACGAGCTTAAAAAAGAGGATAGTTCAAACCCGGTTTTTTACATAAATTACGCTCATGCAAGAGTTAATCAAATTTTTGCAAAGGCTGGTAAAGTTGTAGATGATGTCAAAAATGCGAGCTTTGTAAATTTGAATGAAGATGCTAAAAATCTGCTTTTTGAAGCACTTGCTTTAAACGAGGTTTTAGTAGATGCGTTTAACGCTCGCTCTATGCAAAAAATTTGTGACTACTTAAAGTCTTTAGCTGCTAATTTTCATAAATTTTATAATGAAAATCGCGTTGTCGGGAGCGAAAACGAAGATGAGTTGTTAAAATTATTTGCAGTTGTTGCACTCTCTATAAAAACAGCGCTTTCTCTTATAGGGATAACTGCAAAAGATAAGATGTAAATTTATGCTAAGTTAAAATGAAGTTAGCTAAAAAACGAAAGATTAGATCCTGGCTTATCATACTATTTTTAGCCAGTTTTTCTATTTTGCTATCTAAAATTCCTCCATTTTCCACTTTTTATATTAGCCCTCTTATAATCGCCGTGGTTGTTGGAGCTATACTTGGCAATATCTCTTATAAAAATGTATTAATGCTAAGAAGAAGCCATGTTTTAGCCGTGAGTACAAAGCAAATTTTAAGACTTGGGATTATTCTTTTTGGATTTAAGCTTAGTATTGCAGATATTTCACAGGTCGGTATTGTAGGTATATTCTTATCGTTTTTTATCGTATTCTCAACATTTTTCATTGGATATTATTTAGGGCAAAAGATAGGTCTTGATAGAAAAAGCGCGGCGCTGATTAGTAGTGGTAGCTCTATATGCGGTGCTGCTGCAGTGCTTGCCGCAGGAAGCGTCATAAAAGCAAAAAGCGATCAGATAGCCATAGCCGTATCTACCGTGGTTGTATTTGGCACGATAGGTATGTTTGTCTATCCTCTTATATTTGGCTCTCAAATTTTAGCTTTTAGCGAGTTAAAGATGGGATTTTTTACCGGAGCTAGTTTGCATGAGGTGGCTCATGTAGTAGGAGCTGGATCTGCTATAGGCGAAGTGGCTCAGGCAAATGCAGTTATAATTAAAATGCTAAGAGTCTTGATGCTCGCTCCGTTTTTGATAGTTCTTAGCTCATTAAATTTAGAAGTATCAAATGGTAAAAAATTATTAAATATAAGAGCCTCTTTCCCATATTTTGCACTATGGTTTTTATTCGCCGTATCTTTTAATTCAATTGGAATCTTAAGTGACTTTTTGCTAGATATTATCTATTTTATAGATATTTTATTATTAACTATTGCGATGAGTGCACTTGGGGTAACGATAAGAAAAGATGTTTTGAAAAATGCCGGCAAAAAGCCTTTTGTTTTGGCTTTTATTCTGTTTGTTTGGCTATTTTTATCGGCTTTTTGTCTAGTTAAATTTCTAGTATGAGCTTAAAAGCGATCTACTTATCGAGATTTTTTACATTTGTTTTTATATTTTTATTAGTGGTTATAGAGTATATGGCTATTATAAGTGTGGAATTTGAGCTTGTAAAAAGCAGTTGGGATAAGATAAATCATTTTTTAGCTTTTGTTGCGCTTTATATCACTATGAATTTTGGGTTAAAAAGTCTAAATTTAATCCAAAAAATAGTTATACTAATGATCTATGCGGCTCAAATAGAAGTTGTTCAAGTGTTTTTGCCAAATAGGTATTTTAGTCTGCTTGATATTTTAGCCGATTTTATAGGGGTATTATTTGGAATCTTGGCGGTAAGGGTTTTGTTAAAATTTACCGCCAGGTAGGCTTAGCTTCTTTGCTCTTTTAGTTTTGATAAAAACTCTTCGATATTGTATTTAGCGCGGTATTGTGGGCTTAGAAGATGTATTAGGATATCTCCCAGATCCAGCACAACCCAATCGGGCGAGCTTTCTATGCCTAAAAATTCCTCTCCAAGCGGTTTTAGTGCTAGCTTTAAATCATCTGTTAAAGAGTATGCGTGCCTCTCTCCCATTGTAGTTGCGATTACTACATATTTTACGAAATAATCCTTTTCTCTCATATCAAAGGCTTCTATTGACTCAGCCTTCTTTTCATCTAGAATTTTGATGATTCTGTCGATTCTTTCTTGCATTTTAATCCTTGGTAAAATTTTATAACTTCATCTTTTATTTTAGCAGGAATTTGATCTTGTACCAGATCGCTTCTTATTTTAGAAGATGAGATATCTATATGTATATCAAGCTTTTGAAGCTTTTTTGGTATCTTAATATGATCTCTTTTGGCCACTATAAAATGAACTAAAGAGCTAAGAAGCTCAAAATTATGCCATTTATCAAGAGTCGCCAAGTGATCGGCTCCTATTAAAAGATATAATTTCTTTATATCGTAAATATCATAAAGGTGTAAAACACTCTCTATCGTAGGCACAGGGCGATTTTGATCTATCTCAAATCTGCTTATTTCAACATTTGGCAGATCTCCCCAAATCTCCTTTGTCCATTTGAGTCTAAGTTCTGGAGGCGCTGAAAATTCTGCCTTAAAAGGGCTAATGTATGTAGGCATTATTATGAGTTTATCTATATCAAGGCTATCAATCGCCATCTTTACGATACTGTCATGCCCAAGATGAGGAGGATCAAAACTCCCACCAAAAAATGCCAACTTCATTCCCAATACATCCTATTTGTATCTGCTAAAATTTAGATATAAAGCTTATCAAAATTAGAGTAAAACTGAGTTGAAAAATATATAAATTAAAAATTTTAATTAATAAAGCAGGGTTAAAGTTCTTTATATGTAAAATTTAGCAAATTTCATTATCAAAGGAAGTACGAATGGTTAAAATCGCTATAAACGGCTTTGGTAGGATTGGAAGATGTGCGGCGCGTATTATATTAGAGCGTGACGACGTAGAGCTAGTCGCCATAAACGATACGGCAAAGAGAGAGATGACAAGGTATCTTTTAAAATATGATACTGTTCATGGGGAGTTTAAGCAAGATGTAAAAGTTATAGATGACGACTACATCGAGGTTAATGGTAAAAAAATAAGAGTTTATTCTACAAGAGATGCAAATGAGCTTGATTTTGCAGCCTTTGGTGCTGATGTTGTGCTTGAGTGCACAGGAGCTTATCTAACTACTGAAAAATGCCAACCTTATATCAAGAATGGGATTAAAAAAGTTGTGATGAGCGCTCCCGCAAAAGATGATACACCTACATACGTAATGGGCGTAAACGAGGAGCTTTACAAGGGTGAGGCTATAATATCAAACGCAAGTTGTACTACAAACTGCCTTGGTCCGGTCGCAAAGGTTTTAGATCAAAAATTTGGCATAGTCAAGGGTCTTATGACAACTGTTCATGCGTATACACATGGACAAAGTTTGGTTGATGTTAAAGCTAAAGATTTTAGACGAAGTCGTGCAGCGGCATTAAATATCGGACCTACTACCACTGGAGCTGCAAAAGCTATTAGCAAGGTACTTCCGCAACTTGCCGGCAAGATGCACGGTCAAAGCGTGCGTGTACCTGTGGCAAACGTTTCTATGGTTGATTTGACAGTAGTTTTAAATAAAAAAGTAAGTGTAGAAGATGTCAATAACGCCTTTAGAGATGCTGCAAATGGTGCTATGAAAGGAATTTTACTTGTAGATGACGATCAAAGAGTATCAAGTGACTTTATGACTTCAAGCTATAGCTCTATCGTAGCAAGCGATATTACTCAAGTAATTTGCGATGATCTTGTAAAGGTCATGGCGTGGTATGACAATGAGTGGGGATATTCGCAGCGCCTTGTAGATTTAGCGGTTTTAGCTGTAAAAAAGGGTTAGTATGAGTGAAATTTTATCTATAAACGACCTTGACTTAGCTAAGAAAAAAGTATTTATTAGGTGCGATTTTAACGTGCCTATGGATGAGTTTTTAAATATTACCGATGACCGCAGAATTCGCTCAGCGATTCCTACTATAAAATACTGCCTTGATCATGGATGCAGCATTGTTTTAGCAAGCCACTTGGGTCGCCCAAAAAACGGCTTTGAAGAAAAATTTTCTCTTAAAAATGTTGCTAAAAGACTATCTAGACTGCTTGATCGTGATGTAATATTTGCAAATGATGTTATAGGCGATGATGCTATGAAAAAAGCAGCAGAGCTAAAAGCAGGTGAAATTTTAATGATAGAAAATCTTCGCTTTGAAAAGGGCGAGACAAAAAATGATGAGAATTTGGCTCGTGAGCTGGCAAAATTTGGTGAAGTCTATATAAATGACGCCTTTGGAGTATGTCATAGAGCTCACGCTTCGGTTGAGGCTATTACTAAATTTTATGATGAAAATCATAAGGCTGCCGGATTTTTACTGCAAAAAGAGATAAATTTCGCTCAAAATTTGATAAAACATCCTTCACGTCCGTTTGTAGCTGTTGTGGGCGGCTCAAAAGTAAGCGGAAAGCTTCAAGCGCTTCACAATCTACTTCCTCGAGTAGATAAGCTGATAATAGGTGGAGGAATGGCATTTACTTTCTTAAAAGCGCTTGGCGAGAATATAGGAAATTCTCTTCTTGAAGAGGATTTAATAGAGGATGCGAATGAAATCTTAAAAAAGGGCAAAGAGCTTGGAGTTAAAATTTACTTGCCGGTAGACGTAGTGGCCGCTCAAACGTTTTCTGCTGATAGTGCGGTTAAATATGTCTCTTCTAAAGAGATACCAAATGGTTGGATGGGGCTTGATATAGGACCTGCTTCGGTAAGATTGTTTAAAGAGGTTTTAGCCGATGCTCAAACCATCTGGTGGAACGGCCCTATGGGTGTTTTTGAGATGGATAAATTTAGCAAGGGAAGTATTAAGATGAGCCACGCTATCGTAGAAACTCATGCTACAACTGTCGTTGGCGGCGGAGATACCGCTGATGTGGTCGAACGTGCCGGAGATGCCGACGAGATGACCTTTATCTCAACTGGTGGAGGAGCGAGCTTGGAGCTAATAGAGGGCAAGGAACTACCTGGCATAAAACCTCTTAGAAAGGCGTGTGAGTCGTGATATTTGCAGCAAATTTAAAGTGCAATCATACAAGAGAGAGCTTTAGGGAGTATGCTGAAATTTTAAACTCAAATTTGGATCAAAATGAAAATGTATTGGTATTTCCGCCTTTTAGTGCTTATGAAAAGACTGATTATAAATTTAAGCTTGGAGCGCAAAATTTCTATCCTTGCGAGAGCGGAGCCTTTACTGGCGAGATCGGTAAAGCTATGCTTGATGAGCTTGGTATAAGAACTGTTCTCATCGGACACTCTGAAAGGCGTGAAATTTTAAACGAAAGCGAGGAGTTTTTAAAAGTCAAATTTGAATTTGCCGCCAAAAACGGTTGGGATATAATCTACTGTGTAGGCGAAAATTTAGCCACCAATGAGGCTAACAAAACTAAAGAGTTTTTAAAAAATCAGCTTAACAATATAGATCTAAGCTATGAAAATCTATGTATCGCCTATGAGCCGATCTGGGCCATAGGCACTGGCAAGAGTGCGAGCGGTGAGCAGATAGAGGAAATTTTAAATTTCATAGCAAATTTGACCAAAGCACCGCTTCTTTACGGAGGAAGCGTAAATGCGAAAAATATTGGGCAGATCGCTAAAATTTCTAGCTGCAATGGAGTTCTTGTGGGTACTGCAAGTTGGGATGCGTATAATTTTTTAAATTTAATAAAGGAAGCAAAATGATAATGAATGGCAAAAAAGGTTTAATAGTCGGTGTTGCAAACGCTAAATCAATAGCTTACGGTATTGCGGAAGCTTGCCATCAGCAAGGCGCACAGCTTGCTTTTACGTTTTTAAATGATGCTTTAAAAAAACGCGTAGAGCCTATAGCTGAGGAGTTTGGAAGCAAATTTGTATATGAGCTTGATGTAAATAATCCTGCCCATTTGGACGGTATAGCTGATAAATTAAAGGCAGATTTGGGTGAAATAGATTTCGTTGTCCATGCTGTAGCTTATGCACCTAAAGAGGCTCTTGAAGGAGAGTTTATAGAGACTACAAGGGAAGCCTTTGATATCGCCATGGGAACTAGCGTATATTCGCTTTTAAGTCTTACAAGAGCCGTTATGCCTGTGCTTAAAGAGGGGGGGTCTATCCTAACTCTTACATATCTTGGCGGACCTCAATTTATACCTCATTACAATGTAATGGGTGTTGCAAAAGCGGCTCTTGAGAGTTCTGTGCGATATCTTGCTCATGATTTAGGCCCAAAAAATATCAGAGTAAACGCCATCTCTGCAGGTCCTATCAAAACTCTAGCCGCAAGCGGAATAGGTGATTTTAGAATGATTTTGCGATATAACGAGGTAAATAGCCCTCTAAAACGCAATGTGACTACAGAAGATGTAGGTAAGAGCGCTATGTATCTTTTAAGCGATCTTGCAAGTGGTGTAACAGGTGAAATTCACTATGTGGACTGCGGATATAATATAATGGGAATGGGCGATATCGCTAAAGACGAAGAGGGAAATACCATCTTGGCATGGGATGCTAAATAAATAAATTTAATGAGCCCTAAATAATAAATTTAGGGTCTCATCTCTTGATATTTAAGGATATGATATGTCAAAACTTTTTACTCCATTTAAAATAGGCGATATAGAGATAAAAAATCGTATAGTTATGCCACCTATGTGCATGTATAAGGTTAAAGGCGATAATGGCTTGCCAAGGTGCTTTCATAAGCTTCATTATGCTGCTCGTTCGCTTGGAGGAGTTGGGCTTATCATAGTAGAGGCTACTGCGGTTGAGCCACGAGGTAGGATAACTCACAGCGATCTTGGTCTTTGGAGTGATGAGCAAATAGAAGAGCATGCAAATCTTGTAAAAGATTGTGCAAAATATGGAGCCAAAATGGCTATACAACTAGCTCATGCCGGACGCAAAAGCACATGCGATAGCCAAAGTATAGCACCAAGCGCTATTAAATTCAGTGATGATTATAAAACACCAAAAGAGATGAGTATAGATGATATAAATGATCTTAAACAAAATTTTAAAAATTCTGCCATTAGAGCTCAAAAAGCAGGATACGAGATCATAGAAATTCATGCTGCGCACGGGTATTTGATAAGTGAATTTTTATCTCCATCTATAAATAATAGAAGTGATCAATATGGAGGAGGCTTTGAAAATCGTACGAGATTGTTACGTGAAATTTTAACAGATGTTAAAAATGCCGTAAATATCCCGGTAGGAGTTAGGATAAGTGCCGATAGTTGGCTAAATAAAGATTGGAAGCTGGACGATAGTGTAAAGCTATCTTGCGAGCTTGAAAATTTAGGAGCAGCATATATTCATGTATCCTCTGGAGGATTTTTTGACACAAAAAAGCTTGATAATATGCCTAAATTTTTGCCTCTTTATCAGGCAGATTACGCAAAAGCCATAAAAGAATCGGTAAAAATCCCTGTTATTGCAGTTGGTATGATAACTACGGCAAGCCAAGGTGAAGCGCTACTTATGGGTAATGTTTGCGATGCAGTTGCTTATGGAAGAGAGCTTATTAGAAATCCAAATTTTGCTCAGCTTGCTATGAGTGAATTAGGCCGAGAGGATCTAATAGAAAAACCATATCAAAGAGCATTTTAAACAATACAAGCACTATTTAAAATTTAAAACTATCGCTAAGACGCTATTTTAGTCATTTATTATTCAATAAAAATTTGTATTACAAGTTTCAATATGTATTATCGTTTTTAATTTAATTAAAGTATTTTAGAATATAATATCGAAATTGGTTATTGATAAAGGAATTAAAATGCATCTTGGTCTTATAGAGTCTGGAAATTCGTGTAAGATAAAGGCCCTCCATGCTAAAGATAAGCTTTTGCAAAAGCTTTTGGATATGGGTTTTGTAGTAGGAGCTCAGATAGAAGTTATCAGAGAGGCGCCACTTTATGATCCTTTGGAGTTAAGAATACATAACTATCTAGTATCTCTTAGAAAGAGTGAGGCTGAGCTTATAGAGGTAGAGCCATGGAAATAAAAGTAGCCTTGGCCGGTCAGCCAAACTGTGGCAAATCCACTATTTTTAATATGATAAGCGGTATACATCAGCATATCGCAAATTACCCGGGTGTTACTGTAGATAAGAAATCGGGCTTTTTTAGCGTAGGCGATATAGATATCGAGATGATCGATCTACCCGGAACCTACTCTTTTAGCTCATACTCTCTTGAGGAGAAGGTTGCAAAGGAGGCCATTATAAATGAAAATCCGGATCTTATTTTAAATATAGTAGACGCTTCAAATTTAAAAAGAAATTTATACCTTACTTTTCAACTGCTTGAAATAGGCGTACCTGTCGTAATTATATTAAATATGTGCGACGTTGCTAGACGTAGAGGCATTACTATAGACTCAGAAAAAATGAGTGAAATTTTAAGATGTCCGGTAATTTGTGCAAGTGCTGCCAAAAACGAGGGTAAGGCCGAAATTTTAGACATATTAAAAAAAACCGATGAGATAAAAAAGAACTATGAAGAGTTTAAAATAAACTATGATGAGCTTGAAATTTATATCTCAGAGATCGAAAAGACGATAAAAGTAAATGATGAGTTGTCTATTGGCAAAAGATGGCTTGCCCTAAAAGCTCTTGAGAAAGATCAGACTATTATAAATTTACTAAAAGCCGACAATGAAAATATAGATGAAGTAGTTTCAGCACAAACAGATAAATTTCACGATACTTTTGATAGAGATGTCGAAAGCTTTTTGGCATCTTTTAGATATGAAAATGCCGATGTTATATTTCATAAATGCGTTCAAGAGACAAGAAGGGGCGAGCTGACATTTACCGATAAAATTGATAAATTTGTCCTAAATAGATGGCTTAGCTTTCCTATTTTACTGGCTGTTATAGTGATTATTTATCAAAGCAGTATCGTTTTTGGTTACAAGCTTACCAACTACACTTGGCCTGTTTTTGCAGCGATAAAGAATTTCATCTCGGATATAACTCCAGCTGCCGATATATCGCAGATTCCTATGATAACAGATATGGCTATGTGGCTTACTAATTCGACTATTGCACTTTTAAACTACCTTCCGATATTCTTTATTCTCTTTGCTATGATCGCGATATTAGAAGATGTTGGATATATGCCTAGAATGGCATTTGTACTTGATAAGCTTTTTAGAAAATTCGGTCTTCATGGGCAAAGCACTTTGCCTCTTGTTTTAGGGGGAGCCTTTGTAGGCGGATGCGCAGTTCCTGGGGTAATGTCAACTAAAGGAATTTCAGACGATAGAGCTAGAATGGCAACTATACTTACCGTTCCTCTTATGAACTGTCTTGCCAAAGTGCCGTTTTATACTCTTTTACTTGGAGCTTTTTTTCCAAAAGATATGAGCATAATGCTTTTTTATATCTCTACGGTAACGGTTCTAGCAGCTTTAATAATAGCTAAATTTTTAACTTCAACAGTATTAAAAAGCCGTGAAACAGCACCTTTCGTTATGGAGCTTCCGCCTTATCATATGCCTACATTTAAAGGCGTTATCATAAGATCTTTTGAGAGAGTTTGGATATATATCAAAAAAGTTTGCACCATAGTAATTGCAGTTGCTGTTATATTATTCGCGCTGCTTCAGTTTCCGGGGCTATCAACTGAAAAACAAGAGTATTACAATCAAGAAGAGACTAAGGCTCTTGCAAAATTTGATAGAGCCGTAAAAAAATCAACTTACTATGACAAAGTAGATACCAGAGAAGAAGTTGCCGAGCTTTTAAATCTATATGATGGATATAGGGCTAAAAAGATGGGTGGAAGCAAAGATGTTGATGAGAAATATCAGGCCAAAAATCCTGATATGTATAAATTTTTAGTTCCAAAAGCTGATACTGAGGCCAAAAAGATAAATTCAGCCCTCAGAAAGCTCTCAACCGATAGAAATAGAATCCTTAGAGAGCAGAAGAACGATAAGATAGAAAGTTCTTTGCTTGGTATGGCCGGACGCGCTCTTGAGCCTATATCTCAATTTGCCGGATTTGACTGGAAGATTAATGTCGCATTCTTAAGCTCTTTTGCTGCCAGAGAGTCTGCCGTAGCTACTCTTGGTAGCATCTATGAGTCAGGTAAAGAGAGCGGAGAGGCTGCAAATGCGGATGAAAATTTAAGACCTGAAGAGAGAATGGCTAAAAACAGCGGATATACCCCGCTTCATGCCGCATCTATCATAATATTTATGCTACTCACTCCGCCTTGTATAGCTACTATGATAGTTGTTAAGATGCAGACTAATAGCTGGGTATGGATGTGCTTTGGAATGTTCTTTCCGTTCGTGCTTGCGTTAATTGTTTCATCGATATTCTTTAGCATCTCTCTTGCTGCCGGTATTAGTGGTTTATCTGCGATGAGTTGGTACTACTTTATATTGTTGGCTATAGTTGTGATATTATGGTTTGTTCCCGAAAAGAGGATAAACTGGAGTGGCGGTATAAAAAAGTAATAAAATTTAATAAATCTAAATAAAGGAGAAAAAATGAAAAAAATTATGTTTTCATCTATTTTAGTTGCTCTTATGAGCTCATCTGCTTTCGCTCATACTGCGCTTATGAGTTGCTTTGACAATGGTGACGGAACTGTTACATGCGAAGGTGGCTTTAGCGATGGTTCAAGTGCAAGCGGCGTTCAATTTAGCGTCATTCAAAATGGTAAAGTAGTGATAGAGGGCAAATTTGATAAAGAGAGCACATATACATTTAAAAAACCAGAAGGTGAGTATAAGGCTAAATTCTTTGCCGGTGAAGGTCACGAAGTTGTCGTTAATTCAAAAGATATAGCTCAATAATTTTATTTTAAGGAGATTTAATGTTTAAAAAAGTTGTTATTTCATCAGTTGTTGCAGGTTTTTTAGCTAGTTCAGCATTCGCTCACTTTCAAATGCTTTATACTCCTGAGTCAGCTTTAGAAAAGCCGGCTACAATTCCTTTAAAGCTTGTTTTCACACACCCTTTTGCGGATGAGCATACTATGGATATGGGTCTTCAATTTGATAAGAGTAGAGAGGGTATAGTTGACTTTTTCGTGCTTCACAAAGAGAAAAAGACAGAGCTAAAAGGCAAGCTTAAAGAGATGAAATTTAAGGGTAGTCACAATGAGGGTATAGGCTATGAGATGGACTACCAAGTAAGAAGCATGGGCGATTACGTTTTTGCATTAACCCCAGCTCCATACTATGAAGCTAACGAAGAGTCATACATCCAGCAAATTACAAAGATGGTTTTAAACGTAGCGGGCGCACCTACTGATTGGGATGCAGAGCTTGGTCTTAAGGCTGAGATTGTTCCTTTAATGAAACCATACTCGATCTGGGCGGGAAGTACATTTACGGGTATCGTAAAATCAGAGGGCAAACCTGTTCCATTTGCCGAGATAGAGGTAGAGTATCTAAACCACGATGTTGATGTAAAGAAAAATATGACAAGCAAAAAAGGTAAAGTGGAGGCTCCTCAAGATAGCTTTGTAACGCTTACTATTAAAGCTAATGAGAGAGGCGAATTTACATTCGGTATTCCAAAGTCAGGTTGGTGGGGATTTGCAGCTCTTGGAGTCGGACCTGATAAAGAGTATAAAGGCAAAGAGTTGAGCCAAGATGCTGTTATTTGGGTTCAAGCTAAAGATATGAAGTAATTTTTTAGGCGAAGCACTGCTTCGCCTAAATTTTAAAAAGGATACTTATGAGCGGACTTGAAATGGTGTTTCTTATCGTCATAGCTATCGGTGCAGGATACTTTGTCTATGTCAAAGAATTTAAGCAAAGAGATTGCGGATGTGGCGAAGGTAAGAGTTGCCATAAAAAAAGAAAAATTGAATAGTCTTTAGTGTTTTTAGACCCTAAAATCGGGTCTATTTTTAAATTAGTTTATAAGACATTGGAATTTTGATTATATAGTCTTTATCAAGCATAGGAAAGTCCTTAAAGGCTCGTCTTATAGTCTCAATAGCCGCTTCATCCAAACTATCATATCCTGAGCTTTTTATAATTTTTATATCATCCACACTTCCGTTTGTTTTAAATAAAAAACTGATTTCGACTACTCCTTGATGCTTCATTTTAACAGCTCTTTTGGGGTATTTTTGATGTTTCTTTATGGCTGCTTGCATCTTTGAAAATCTCTCATCTCCTGCGGAGCTTGCGAAGTTAAATTCTCCTACGATAGGAGCAATAAAACTGCTTATAGGTGCAGCTGTAACGGAACCTATCTTTTTAGCTTTGATTGGAATTGTCGGCTGGATGACTGGCTGCGGCGGAGCAGGAGTTGGATCTAAAACAGGCTCGGTTTTAACTACGGATTTTTGTTTTTTTGGTTTTGGTTTTGGTTTTTCGATAGGCTTAGGCTCTATCTTTGGTTCCGGCTTTGGCTCGGGTAGAATTACAGGCTCAACAATAGGCTCTACCACGGGTTCAGGAACTACAACGGGCTCTGGCGGAAGAGGAGTTGGAGGTGCTGCAATAGGCTCTGGTGCTGGTGGAAGAGGTGGCGGCGGAGTAAAAGTATTTAGATTTATTTTTGTCATATTTTCTTTACTGGATAAATCTGTCTGGCTTGGAAAATTTATAAAAGCGGTGATAATAATAGCATGAAATAGTGCTGAGCCTACAAATCCACCCAAATTTGATTTGCTACTCGGTGAGAGTTGTAATGGCAAAATTCTCATGTTTTTTCTCTTTTAGTATATCTACTACTTTTACAAACATCTCAAATTTACTCTCTTTATCGCTTTTTAACTGGACTAGAGTTCTTGAATCTATTTGGTTTAGACGATCTTTTAATGCATCTTGCGAAGTCTTTATATCGTCTATGAAAAATTCATTATCTTTGTTTATTACAACAATTATTTTTTTATCTTCATCGTTTTGTTCTGCACTTTCACTGCTTGGAAGATTTATAGGGATGTTTCCTTGAGCAATAAAAGTAGATACGCTAAGTACTATAGCAAGCAATACTAGCATAATATCGATTAGAGGAATTACGTTTAACCCCTCTTTTTTAGGCATGTTCATATTTTGCCTTATATCTATTTATAAGAACATCAACTTTTCTCATAAACGCATTATATATCATAAGTGTAGGTATGGCCACAAGAAGTCCTAGCGCTGTAGCCTTTAAAGCTAAAGATAGACCCACCATAATGCTTTTAGTGTCTATTCCGCCACTCATGCCCATATCATAAAATGTGATCATAATACCTGCAACAGTCCCTAAAAGCCCTACATAAGGAGCGTTTGAATAGATGATATAAAGTAGGGTTAGGTTGTTTGTAAGGCTTTCTTCTAGTTCATCTTTATTCTTATACATTTCAAATTTAACATTTGCATAAAATATCAGTCTTTCTATTGTAAACCAAACGACTAAAAAACTCATAAAGCCTAGAATGCCAATTATGATATAGTCAACGTTCTCCTTTAGAAATTCCATCTATTGCCTTTAAATTTTTTGTTATGATTATATCAATTACGATACTTGTTGTCAATAATTTTACATATCGGTTTAGATGCCATGATCTATGTTATAGCTATTGTAAAATTAATTAATCAAAAAATATTTTTATATGTATTTAATATATAAAATTTTACTATTTGATGCTTTTTGATAAAAGTCTAAATGCAACCACGGATGGATCAAAAAGTAAAAATAAAAAGCACTTTTCATCACAATGCTAATATATTTATTAATACTTATTTGATAGAAGCTATTGAAGTGCAAGTGGGCTCCAGATCGGTATAAGTGGATTTGAAGTCCTTGTGGGAGAGTGTGGCTTTTAAAACAGTTAATGCCAATGTTCTGCTTGGAGATAGTTAAAATATATGCGCTAAGTTAAAGCTTGGCTATATAAGCAATAATAAATACACTTCACACATAAAGAAGCGACAAATATACAGAGTATACAGCTACTATAGATTGCAAACCTAGCAGAATTTTCAAAATTAATCTATCTTAATAAGCTCTAAATAATTAAAAGAGGTTGCTTAAAGCAGCCTCTTTATAGTAAATTAATATCCCCTGATTCTTTTTACGTTATCGCAAGCAGAAGCATCTCCGCTATAGCAAGACGACTTGTAAATTTGTAAGGCTCTATATTCATCCTTTTTGACGCCAAGACCTAGCTCGTAAAGTCCGCCTGTATTTGTGCAAGATGCTATATCTCCCATAGCGCAGCCTCTTGAATATGCCTCAAAGGCGTTTTGATAGTCAGGCTCCTTTGCGTCTATACCAAGTCTATAAAATTCGCCCAAATAATAGCAAGAGTCGGCACCGTTGTTCATGCAAGAATTTCTATGAATTTCTATGCCTTTTTTCATATCTTTTTGTAGCCCTATTTGATCGCCGTACATATATATATTTGCTAAATTTGTGCAGGATTTTTGATGACCCATTTTGCAATTTTTTTCATAAATCTTAAATGCAGTTTGGTGATTTTGTAGATTTTGATAACTTATTGCTAAATCGTTGCAAGCAGATAAATTTCCCGCTTCGCATTTTGGTTTTAATATCTGTATAGCCTTGTGATTAAAGTCCGCATCCGCATTTATATTATTTGCTGTAGATGTATTACTCGCCGCGCAACCAGCTATTAGTATAGCTACTAAAAAAAATAATAAATTTCTCATATCCACTCCTGGTCTATCTTGTAAATTTAAAGTACTTTACCAAGGATGTAGTGAGTTGTATCATTTACTTTTCTAAGAGAAAATTTATGTTTATTGGCCCAGTTTTGTATTATTTGTTCCACTTCCGCCTTTATACCTTCGGCGGTCGCTATGTTTTTTATCTTAAAATAGTCTTCGCTTCCGCTCATGGCGACAAAGCATCTATGCGGTTTTAGGTGATCGTTTAAAGTTATAATACTTTCAGGCTCAACTCCGTTTGAGTTATTTAAAACCCTCTTTATTTGAGCCAGAGTTACCTCGTTTGCCTCGTAATTTAACTGATTTAAAAGTGCAACTAAATCCATTTTATTCCTTTCTGATTTTATTATATTATACTTTTTTGACTTATTAAAACGCCTTCAATTAGCTTTTTTATATCACCGTCTAGTATCGCATCTGTTTGTGAATAAGCTAAATTTGAGCGGTTGTCCTTTACTTGCTGATACGGGAAAAGCACGTAAGAGCGTATCTGATGACCCCAGCCTATCTCGCTTTTTTCGACACTTGCGCTCGCTTCTTGCTGCTTCATAAGCTCAAGCTCATAAAGGCGAGATTTTAGCATTTTCATCGCGGTTGCTTTGTTTTTATGCTGGCTTCTATCGTTTTGACACTGCACGACTATACCTGTAGGATAGTGCGTGATCCTTATAGCACTTTCAGTCTTATTTACGTGCTGACCGCCCGCACCGCTTGCTCTATATGTATCTATCTTTATGTCTTTTTCGTCGATCTCTATCTCGATATCATCGTCAAGCTCAGGGCTTACCATTACGCTTGTAAAGCTTGTATGCCTGCGTCCTGCGCTATCAAATGGACTTGTACGAACTAGACGGTGTATGCCGTTTTCCGCCTTTAGATATCCGTATGCGTTTTCGCCTTTTACGATGAAGCTTACATCTTTAAGCCCTGCCTCATCGCCCTCTTGAAAGTCAAGCGTCTCAACCTTAAAGCCCTCTCTCTCGCAAAATCTCAAATACATCCTATAAAGCATGCTCGCCCAGTCGTTACTCTCAGTTCCTCCTGCGCCAGGATGAATAGTAACGATAGCGTTTTTGTTGTCATCTTCGCCGCTAAGTAGCATGGAAATTTCTAAATTTACTATCTTTTCTTCAAGTGCGCCCGCGTCTTCATAGAGTGAATTTAGGGTCTCTTCGTCGTTTTCTGTGTTTGCCAGATCGTAAAGATCTTTTGTATCATTCAGTGCGTTTCTGGCATCTTTAAATTTATTTAAAATATTTGTTATTTTTGTTTTTTCTTTTCCGATTTGTCCGGCTAATGCTATGTTTTGCCAGAAGCTAGGATCGTTTTCAAGTTCGCTTATTTTGTTTAATCTTCTTTCTATCTCGTCAGGTTTTATTATAAGCGCGATATTATTTACCTTTGTATCAAGGCTCTTTAAAAGTTCGGTGTACTCGTAGTTATCCAAATTTATCTCCAAATTCATTATTTCTATTATGATTATAGCATAATTGAATGAAGTCAGGTTCGAGTAAAGATAAAATTGATATAATTTGCGACTTTAATATAAAAAAAGAGAAATCAAAATGCAGATAATTAGAACAGCTAGCGAGCTTAAAAATTTTATAGATAGTGTTAGTGGAGAGATAGGCTTCGTACCTACTATGGGTGCTTTGCATGATGGGCATGTAAGCTTGATAAAAAGATGCGCAAGCGAAAATGATATAGCTATAGTCTCAACCTTTGTTAATCCTACTCAATTTTTACCAAACGAGGATTTGGACAAGTATCCTAAAAACGAAGTTAGAGATATTGAAATTTGTAAGAGCTGCGGCGTGGCGGCCATTTTTATACCAAGCACGGATGAGATATACTTTGAGAGTGAACCGTGTATAGCCGCACCTAAAAATTTGGCTTCTATTTTAGAGGGCAAAACTCGCCCGGGGCATTTTGACGGTGTGCTTAGAGTTTTAATGAAGTTGTTTAATCTAACTAAGGCAAAACGAGCTTATTTTGGTAAAAAAGATGCCCAGCAACTAACTATTGTGCAAAATATGGTTAAAACTATGTTTTTAAATTTAGAGATAATTCCTTGCGAAATAGTAAGAGAAAAGGATGGACTGGCTCTATCTTCAAGAAATTCTTATTTAAATGAATCCGAAAAGCTTGAAGCCTTAAGACTTTCTAAGGCTATCATGAAAGCTTCAAATTTGATAAAACAAAATGAATTTAGCGCGAGCAAGATTAAAGATGAGATGTTTGAGATTTTAAAGCCTTTAAAAGTTGATTATGTGGCCATTGTGGATAGAAATTTCAATGAAATTTCAAAGATTGAACCAAAAAATAGCATAATTTTAGTTGCAGCCTACGTGGGTAAAGCGCGTTTAATTGATAATTTATGGGTATAAAATGAGCAAACTTCATCTAATTTCACTGGGCTGTAATAAAAATTTAGTCGATTCTGAGATTATGCTTGGACGTCTTCAAAACTATGAAATCACCGATGATGTGGCTGTTGCCGATGTGATAATTATAAATACCTGTGGATTTATAGACTCTGCTAAGCAAGAGAGCATACGCTCTATCCTTGAGGTTCATGAAGCACGCAAGAAGGGCTCTTTGCTAGTAGTTACGGGCTGTTTGATGCAAAGATATAAAGAGGAGCTTATTAAGGAGCTTCCAGAGGTGGATTTATTTACAGGTGTTGGAGACTATGATAAGATCGATGAAATCATACTAAAAAAGCAAAATTTATTTAGCCCAGGAACTTATTTGCAGGCAAATGAAGAGCGCGTGATAACAGGCTCAAACTACCATGCTTATATCAAAATTTCAGAAGGCTGTAATCAAAAATGCAGCTTTTGCGCGATACCTACATTTAAAGGCAAGCTAAAGTCGCGCTCGATTGAAAACATAGTAGATGAGGTTAAAAAGCTTGTTAAAAAAGGATATTTTGATTTCAGCTTTTTATCTCAGGATTCAAGCTCCTTTATGAGAGATCATGCTAAAAGCGATGGGCTTATAGAGCTTATTGATGCGGTTGAGAGGATTGATGGCGTAAGGAGTGCTAGAATCTTATATCTATATCCTAGCACGACCTCAAATGAGTTAATAAAGCGTATAATAGACTCTAAAGTTTTTCAAAATTACTTTGATATGCCTATACAACATATCAGTGATAAAATGCTTAAGATTATGCGCAGAGGAAGCGGAGCTAAGCGTATTAAAGAGCTTTTAACTATGATGAGGGAGGCTGAGAATTCGTTTCTTAGAACTGGTGTCATTGTTGGGCATCCGGGTGAAGGTGAGGAAGAATTTAATGAGCTTTGCGAGTTTTTAAGCGAGTTTAAATTTGACCGTGTTTCAGCATTTGCGTATTCAAGAGAGGAGGATACTTTATCATACGAGATGGAGCAACTTCCTATAAAGACTATAGAAAAACGCCTTTCAAAAATGGAAAAGATAACTAAAAAAGTTGTAAACGATAGCTTTGCTAATGAACTTGGAAAACAATTCGAGGTTGTTATAGAAGGAGTTAGCAGCGAAGGAGAGATGTTTTATGGAGCTAAAAAACTTCTTTGGGATAAGGATATTGACGGAGAAATTTTGATAAACGAGAGTGAGCTTGAAACTCTTGAAACCGGTAAAATTTACGATTGCGAGATAACACAAGTAATCAAAGATAAAGTGCTCGGACGAGTGATAGGGTGATGATAAACGAGGCTTTGACAGATATTTTAAAAAAGGGCAAAAACCTGCTTGCGTTTTCGCATGGAGTAGATTCTACGGCTCTTTTTTATATCTTGAACGAGCGAGAAATAGACTTTGACATAGCAATAGTTAATTATAATACAAGAGGGCAGAGCAAAGAGGAGATCGCAAGCGCAAGAGGGCTAGCTAGTAAGTTTAATAAAAGAATTTTTGAACTTAGCGTGAGCCTTGAAAGCTCAAATTTTGAGTGCAGGGCAAGAGAGGCAAGATATGATTTTTTTACTAAAATTTGCTCTGAATTTGGCTATGCAAATTTAATTTTGGCTCATCAGCTTGATGATAAATTCGAATGGTTTTTGATGCAACTTGGCAAAGGTGCCGGTCTAAACGAACTTCTTGGAATGAGAGAATTTGAAAAAAGAGAGAAATTTAATATTGTAAGACCTCTTTTGAATATAAGAAAAACAGAGCTTTTAAACTTTTTAAATGAGCGTAAATTAAAATATTTTTTAGATCATAGCAACGAAGAGATGAGGTTTAAAAGAAATTTGATAAGGGCTAAATTTAGTGAACCTTTTTTAGATCTATTTAAAAGTGGTGTAGCTAAAAGTTTTGAGTTTTTAGAAAATGATATGGATAGCCTAAAGCCTGAAATTTTAAATCCAAAGGATAGATTATATCTGGTTAAAAATGATAAAAACGCCATCAGGGGAATTGATAGGGCATGTAAGCTTTTAGGCGTAGTAATGAGCGAGGCTCAACGAAGAGAGTGTCAAAGATGCTTATTAAATCAAACGGATTGCGCTATTAGTACAAAAGTTGCTGTAGGATATTTTCCAAAATTTATTTTTATAACTCCGTTTGTAAAAGATGCTATGGATAAAAAATTTAAAGATGCTTGCAGGGTATTTAAAGTGCCTAAAATAAATCGTCCTTATCTACATCAAATTGGTTTTGAAATAGAAAATTTGAGAGAATTTGTATAAAAACTACTTAAGTCCGTAAACTTTGATATTAAAAGTAGTGTGTATCTTGCTACTATTTTCACGCATCTGTATAGGAAAATCAACTTTTATAATATTATCGTATTTTGTAAGAGCGTCAATAAAGTTGTAAAACTTGGTCGGAGTTAAAATATTGCTAGTTACGTTTAGTTCATATCTAAAAAATTGCTCTTTGTTTGAATCGTTGTTTATATGACTTAGTTTTACTTCATTAAAATAATTTTTTGCAAATTTTGTGAAGTTATCCTCGCTAAATTTTGTATCAAATGCCTTAAATATAAGCCTATCTTTCTCTTTTATATCATTTAGAGTTGAATTTTTACTATTGTAAATTTGATTTATCTTTGTTACGCTGGCCGCTTGGATGCGGTTTTGGTATTGAACCTCTCGGTAGTCTTTGATATTTGGCACAATGAACGCAAATATCATTACAAGGCATACAACGATAAATATTAAAACATAGATTAAAAGCTTGACTATATCAATCTCTTCTAAACTTGTATCTTTACTCATTGTAGCCTTCCGAATTGTTAATCTTGTTTGTGCTAATGAAATTTAGCCATCCGTTTTGAAGCTGATAAAAAGTCGTATTTGAGGTATTAAATATCGATTTTAAAGGGGCTAAAAGTAGCATATTGTAAGTATCTTTGCTTGGCGTTACGCCCTTTATTACAAGAGAGTTTTTATGCATTATTACTTCGTTTAATGTTATGCTGTCTGGCACCAGATCAAAAAGATTGTTTAGACTCTGTTTTAATATCGTATTTGAAGCAAAAATTTCATATGCCCATTCGCGTTGCTCTTGTAGTTTTGCCGTGATTTCATCAATATTTTTGATATCTTTTGAGATTGTATTGTAATTTGTTTTTAGGTTCTCTATATTGTTTTGTAATGAGTGATTTTTAAAGACTAAAAATAGATTCAGAGCCAGCAAAAGGACAAAAACACTACCTATGAAAATAAACCAAATTTTACTAAATAGAGTTAAAAACGGCTTTTTAGCAGGATTTATAAGGCTATATCTATAAGTCATCTTTAGCCTCGCTCATCATAAGCTCAGTCATCATTTTAAGCGTGTTGACAGGATAGGCTGCTGTTTCTACCATTAGTTCGGTTTCTAAATAGTGTAGAAAGGTAGCGCTTGTTTTTATGTTATCAAAAATTACTATTTGCTCAATAAAATCGCCGTCATACATCGGATTTAGATAAAAATCTTTAAGAGTGTTTACAATATATTGATACATACTCATATCGCGTCCAAATATCGATACGGAAGTCGCCACGTCTTTTGATACCGGCATATTTATATCGTAATCAAGATCAGCAAAATCATCTGTAGTTGAGCCTGATTTTAGCATGTTATCAAGATTATCAATTCCGTCTAAACTCTCTACATCGGAATCAATTTCAGCGATAAAATCATCTATATCGTCTATTTTTTCTTGGTTAAAATCCAAATCATCATCTGACGAGACTCCGATATTTTCACCGGTTTTTGTAAAGGATGCAAATTTAAATTTGCCTTTGTTTGCTATACAAATTGCAAACGAGTCTTTATGGCTGTATATATAAAGAGTATTTTTTTTATTTTCTTTTTTATCAATAATGGCTTTGTGCATAAGAGCTATCGGAGAGTATAAAAAATCAATACCGATTGGCTTAAATTTTACTTTCATCTGCGCAATATCCATTAGATTGGCGTATACAAACCATCCATCAGAAATTTTAGTAAAGCTTATATTTTTTGGATCTATGCTAAATAATTTAAATTCATCTTCATTTCTGCAAGCAATGGCGCCTTGTCCCATATAGTCGAAAAATACGGCTATATAGACCCATTTGTACTCTTTTTGTTGACGCTTTATAAAGTCTATGATTTTTTCATTTAAGACATCTGGATCTTCATTGTCAAATTCTGCTTTAATAGTCTTTATCGTTTTGCCATTTCTTGTCACTATACCGTAAAATAGGCATTGTTTGGATTCTATTACTACGCTAAGGTATAAAACGCTAAAAAAACGGCGAATAGAAAACGACATAATTCTCCTAAAATTTATAGTGCTTTATCTTACCTAAAATCAGCATTAATTGCAATTAAAACGATGTTATCTTAATATGATGTGGCTACAATGTTGACTCTCACAAGGCACACCGTCATCATCCCCATCCGTCCTTTGGTTGCCACCATTCTTTTCGCTTTTGCATTTTTTTAAATACTTCATCGCTTCATCACAATCCTTAAAGTGCGAGCAGTAGTATTTTTTGGAGCAATCAATCTTATCTCCGCTAATAAGCATACTCATGCAAAAAGCAACTAAAACTAAATATCTCATATTTCCTCCTTAAACAGCTCCTCTTTAAGCTTTACAAATTTATCTCGCATATCTCTTGCTTCTTCTTGGATATCTTTTGGCGTTAGCATTGAAGGCTTTAGTTTGTCGTATCCTTCGATAATGATCTCGCACATTATGCGTATGCGGTTAGTATCTACCTTGCTAACCTCGCTAGACTTGCTTATCTTTAAAATTTGCTCCAGATATTCATTTGCTTCTTCTATGTATCTTGTGTATTTTAGCGCGATTTCGCTTTGTTTCATAACTGTATTTGCCATCTTATTGTAGATGTCTTTTTCATAGGCTTTTTGAGCAAGTTCATGTGCTTTTTTGTAGTTTCCGATTTCATAATAAAATTTAGACTGCAAAGCCTCTTGGTATGAGCTGTTTGTAGCAAAAAACACCCAAGATCCGACGATGATGGCGGTAGCTAAAACGACTATGAAAAATTTATTATTCATCGCTAGCACCCATCTTCTTTTTTATCAAATTTTTAGCGTCGTCAAGGCTTAAATTTGCGACGCTAAAAGGTTCTGAAAGGGTAAAATTTATAGTTGAAAACGGCTTTGGCAATATCATCTTATCCCAGCTTTTAAACTGCCAAAATTTACTTGCTTCGTAGTTTAGAATTTGGATATTTACGTTTTGCTTCTGAGCGATTATAACGGCTCCGTCCGCTATGCTATGGCGCGGACCTCTTGGGCCGTCAGGAGTGATTATCACGTCGTTGCCGGCTTTGATCTCTTTAAAGGCGTTTATAAGAGCTTTTGCGCCGCCTTTTGAGCTGCTTCCTCTGATAGTTCCTATGCCAAAAAATTTAATTACTCTTGCGATGATCTCGCCATCTTTATGATCGCTGATAATTACTTTGCCGTGCCTTTTAAATTTGCTCCACCAGTGGAGGTAGGCAAAGCTCATCATGGCTATGCGCCCATGCCAGAAGAGTACGACATGAGCAGGAGCTTCTAAATTTGTTTTTGAGTAGGTCTTTTTGCAGGTTAAAAATATGAGCCAAATAAGAAAATATATGGCGTAAGTGGTGAAATTTATAAAGAGCGCTCTTTTAAATTTAGCCCACCAACTCGCCATAAAGAACCATTCTTTTTGGATTTGTGATTTTTACTCTTAGTGTTTTGCCAAGTAGCTCTTCGCTGCCATCTACTTGAACTAAGAAATTATTAAAGCTTCTTCCGGCAACTGCGCCGTTTGCTCTTAGTTCCTCAAAATAAACCTCTAAAATTTTATCTTTTTGAGAGGCTGTTATCGCGTCTAAAATTTCATTGTGCCTGCTTTGAAGCCTTGTTAAACGAGCCGAAGCGATATTATCTGGAATTTGATTTGTAAACTCTGCCGCTTTTGTAAGAGGGCGAGGGGAGTACTTAAAGCTAAAAATTTGCTCAAATCTAACACGCTCAAGCACATCCATCGTATCTTCAAATTCAGCGTCCGTTTCACCGGGGAAAGCCACGATGATATCGGTGCTTATGCTTACATCAGGACACATCGAGCGAAGTTTAAGTGCGCGGTCTAAAAACCACTCTTTAGTATATCCTCTCTTCATCTCACGAAGAACTTTTGTATTACCGCTTTGAAGCGGCATGTGCATTGATTTGCAAATTTTGGGATTATTTACAAAAACTTCTAAAAATTTATCATCCATATGAAGCGGATGAGGGCTAGTAAAGCGAATTCTCTCAACTCCGTTTACTTCGCTAATCTTAACCAGCAGATCGCTAAAATCCATTTTCTCATGCGAGGCTGAAAAGCGCTTGCCGTAGTTATTTACGTTTTGTCCTAGTAAAAATATCTCTTTAGCGCCGCCTTCTGCTGCTTTTTTAACTTCGCTTAAGATCAAATTTGCAGGTATTGAGATCTCGTCGCCTCTGGTATGCGGCACGATACAATAGGTGCATTTCTTATCACAGCCTATAGAGATGTTGATGTGTGATTTATAAGGAGAGCTTCTAAATTCTCCAAAGGCATATTCGCTCTCGTCGTGGTTTATGTCCGTGCTTATAAATTTTGGAGTATTTACGGCCTGTGAAATTTTGCTTACGTTTCTTGCGCCCAAAACAAAATCCACATAAGGGGCGCGTTTAAAAATTTCACTCCCAAGATGACTTGCCGTGCAACCGCACACTCCGATTTTAGCTCCGCTTTTTTTGGCTTTTTCAAAGCTCCCAACTTCGCTAAATAGCTTATGAACAGGCTTTTCGCGAACCGAGCAAGTGTTGATAAGGATGAGATCGGCATCCTCCATCTTATCTGTTAGCTCATAGTCCTCTTTTTGCTTAAGCTCTGCGATGATATGCTCGCTATCGCGCACATTCATAGCACAACCTAATGTCTGTATGAAGAGCTTTTTTTGCGTTGCGTTACTCAAAGAATATGAACCTCATACATGTAGTCGTTCTCGTCAAGTCCGTATTTGACAGTTCTATGATATACGCTTAGCCCTTTTTCTTCAAAATGCTCTATTAGGGCGATTAGCTGCTTGTGGCTATTGTCTTTATCGAAATAAAAAATTTTCTGTCCATCTTTGGAAACTGCGGCTTCGATCTTATCGAGCGAAATTGTCTTTGGTTTCGCGTCAATCTCGTTTCTGGCTAGTTTTAGCTCCATCTTTTATCCTTAAAGTTCTGTTTCGTAATCTATTAATATATCAAAAATATCATAAAATGGCTATTAAACTTATTAAAAGTATATATTTTATATAATACGAATCTACGCAGATAAAATCCCGTGAAATTTATTATTTGGAGATATAGTGGAAAAGATAGCAGATATCATAGAGTCAATAGCAAACGAAAAAGGTTTGGAGATAGAGGATGTAAAAGAGCGCGTTATAAGGGCTCTTGTAAATACGGCTAAGCGCGTTTATGGCGAAAATTACGAATATGATGTCGTTATAGACAGTGCAAGTCGCTCGCTTCGTTTGTATCAAAAAATCACGATAGTGGCTAATGACGATGAGCGTTTGCAAGAGGATAACGAGCATTTTTTAAGCTTGGATGAGGCTAAAAAGATAGATAGCGGGGTTGAGGTAGGAGATGAGCTTACTTATGAGCTAAGCACGGATAATCTAGGCAGAACCGCCGCTCAAACGCTTCATAAAGAGCTTGAATACCACATACAGCGCCTAATGGAAGAGAAAATTTTCCAAAAATATCAAGATATGATAGGGCAAATGGTATTTGGAACCGTTACTCGCGTAGATAGCGAAGAAAATACATTCATAGAGATAGATGAAATTCGTGCCGTTATGCCGCGTAAAAACCGTATCAAAGGCGAGAAATTTGGAGTCGGAAACGTCGTAAAAGCAGTTATTAAAAGCGTGTATATAGATAAATCTCAAGGCATTAGAGTTGAGCTTAGTAGGACATCTCCAAAATTTTTAGAAGCTCTTTTAAAAGCCGAAGTCCCAGAGATCAAAGACGGACTTGTATTGATCGCTGCAAGCGCTAGAATTCCGGGCGAAAGAGCTAAAGTCGCACTTATATCAACAACTCCAAATGTAGATCCCGTGGGCGCAACGGTCGGCACTAAGGGCGTGCGCATAAATGCCGTGACAAAAGAGCTAAACGGAGAAAACATAGATGCGATAGAGTTTTCAAGTGAGCCGACTATCCTTATAACTCGAGCGATGGCGCCTGCTATAATAAGTGCCGTTAAGATCGTTGATGAGAAAAAAGCCGTCGTAACTATCGCAAGCGAGCAAAAGAGCAAGGCGATCGGCAAAAGCGGTATAAACATACGTTTAGCAAGCATGCTGAGCGGATTTGAAATCGAGCTTGTCGAGCTTGGCAGCGTGAAAGCAACCGAAGATAAAGAAGAGAGCATGAAAGATCTTAAGGCTCTGTTTGGGGATTTGTAGGTTGAAATTTGATTCGGCAAGGCTAAAAACAGCTTTGCCGAAGAGTAAATTTGCTAGTTAAAATAGCGTAAATTTAAACCAAATTATTTATTTTTAGTAGATCTGTGAAGCGGATGTTGGTAGTCGTTTCTCTCGCAGCCGCTTAGTAAAAATCCGGCTAAAAATATCATCGATACAAGCAACACTTTTTTCATTTATTTCCCTTGTTTTTTGAATTTTCGCGATTATATCCAAAAATTTCACTATATTAAAAATTTATGCAAAAACGGCTACAATCTAGAAATTTAAAATTAAGGAAAATTTGTGTTGCAAGCACTCGCACTTAGATATCGCCCCCGAAATTTCGACGAACTTATCGGACAAGAATCGGTAAGTAAAAGCCTAACTCACGCACTTAGCGAAAATCGCCTAACTCATGCGTATCTGTTTTCGGGTCTTCGCGGAAGCGGTAAGACTTCAAGCGCTAGAATTTTTTCAAAGGCTCTAGTGTGCGAGAACGGTCCCACTTCAAAGCCGTGTGAAAAGTGCTCTCATTGCGTCATGGCTAACGAGTCTCGCCACATCGATATCATCGAGATGGACGCGGCAAGCCACAGAAAGATAGATGACATCAGAGAGCTTATCGAGCAGACGAAATACGCTCCTGCGGCTGCGCGATATAAAATTTTTATCATAGACGAGGTGCATATGCTCACTCGCGAAGCCTTTAATGCGCTTTTAAAGACGCTTGAAGAGCCTCCAAGCTATGTGAAATTTATCCTTGCTACAACCGATCCGCTTAAGCTTCCAGCTACCGTGCTTTCGCGCACTCAGCATTTTAGATTTAAGCAAATTTCAAAGCAAAATATCATCAAACATCTTGAATTTATTCTAAGTAAAGAGGGTGTAGAGTATGAGAGCGAGGCCGTAGAAATTCTCGCTCGCAGCGGCTCGGGCTCACTTAGGGATACGCTTACTTTGCTTGATCAAGCTATTGTTTATTCGCATGCAAAGATCACTCAAACCGTGGTTGCCGATATGCTTGGGCTGCTAGATCCTGCACGTATCGAAGAGATTATGCAAGTCGTGATGAGCGGCGATAGAGCCACGATGAGCAGGCTTGTAAGCGAGATTGAGAGCTATGACGGAGAGATGATAATTGATGAATTAATCGCAAATTTAAAAGAGAATTTTTTAAGCGGAAGCAACAAATATTCACTGCTTTTATACGAGAGATTTTTTAGAATTTTATCTGAAGCCAAGAGCATGCTTAGCGTAAGTAGCGATAACGGTTTCGTGCTTAGCATAATGCTTTTTATGATGATGGAAGCGATAAATTTAAAGCCTATTGACGACATGATAGGAAATTTTGAGCTAAAAGAGCAGGGCTTAAATTTAAGCACTCCTACGGCTAAGCAGGCTCAAAAGGCTCAAGTAAATACGCCTGCTAAAATGGTATCAAAAAGCCCATATGAACTGTTTTTGGATAAAATTTACGATAGAGATTATTCTCTTGGAGAGTGCTTTAAGGAGTGCATTGAGTTTTTGGAGTTTAAAGATAACTGCCTTAGCCTTTCTTCAAATGCAAGCGGAGCCAACCAAGAAAAATTGCGCTCCAGTTCAAAAATTATAATGGAAATTTTACGTGCGAATTTTGGTCCAGAGGCAAAGATTAAGATTGCCCCAAAAGAAATTCAGCCTAAAATAGACGATAAAAACGAAGCGAATTTATCCAAGAGCGATATGGCTAGAGCCAAGCAAGATATGGAGCAAATTTCAAGTCCGAATTTAGCCGAGCCAAGTCAAGAGTTTCAGTCAAATTTTAAGCCTTATCTTGGCGATAAAAGAGATAATACCGAGGATTTTACTACCGCTTATTCGCTAAAATTTCAAACCGATTCGGGCATTGTGGTTGATGATATGGCCTTGCTTGATATGGAGCTTGAAAAGATTGAGGAGCAAAGCAAGGATACAAGTAAGTCAAGCGAAATCCACGAAGTAAAGGTCAAGATAGACGATTCTACTATGCTTAAGCCCGAATCAATCGAGTCAAAATCGCCCGAAGAGTTGCAAAACGCTAAAAACCAAGCTATATTAAAAGAGGCGCATAGGCTTTTTGGCGAACCTGAAATTTTAAATTTGAGTTAGTAAAAAACTAAAATTTGAGCTTTAAAAGACTCAAATTTTAATCATTTAATATCGATAAAAGCTCTTTATTGTCTTTTGTTTTAAGCATTTTTGCATACAGGAATTTAAGCGCTTCCACATCATCCATTGAAGCGATGGCCGAGCGTATAGCCCAAATTTTTTGAAGTTCGTCAGGCTTTTGAAGAAGCTCTTCTTTTCTTGTGCCTGATTTTAAGATATTGATAGCCGGATAAATTCTGCGGTCTGAGATGTTGCGATCAAGCACTATTTCGCTATTTCCAGTACCTTTAAACTCCTCAAATATAACCTCATCCATTCTTGAACCTGTATCAATAAGCGCTGTTGCGACGATGGTCAAACTTCCGCCGTCCTCGATATTTCTAGCCGCTCCGAAAAATCTTTTCGGTTTGTGAAGTGCGTTTGCGTCAACACCGCCCGTTAGCACCTTGCCGCTTGGCGGAGTTACGGTATTGTAGGCGCGTGCAAGACGGGTTATACTATCAAGCAAGATGATGACATCCTTGCCCATTTCAACTAAACGCTTTGCTTTTTCGATAACGAGCTCGGCAACTCGCACGTGATTAAGCGCGGGAAGATCAAAAGTCGAGCTAAACACTTCGCCTTTTACGCAGCGCTGCATATCGGTAACTTCTTCAGGGCGCTCATCAACCAAAAGCACCATGAGGTGCGCTTCGGGATGATTTCTTGCGATACCGTGAGCAAGCTCTTTCATAAGCTCGGTTTTACCGCTTCTTGGAGGTGCGACGATAAGTCCGCGCTGCCCCTTTCCTATAGGTGTAAAGAGATCAAGCACGCGACCCGTAAGCTTCATCGCGTCATACTCAAGATGAAGTTTTTGCGTAGGAAATAGCGGAGTTAAGTTATCAAAAAGCGGCCTTTCTTTGGCTTCCGCTAGAGGCATGTAATTAACTGCTTCGATTTTAAGCAGGGCGTAATATTTTTCTTGATCTTTTGGCTCTCTAACTTGACCGGTTACTATGTCGCCTACACGCAGGGCGAATTTGCGAATTTGAGAGTTTGAAACATAAGCGTCGTTAGAGCTGTCGCTTAAATTCGCATCAACCGAGCGTAAAAATCCGTAACCTTCGTTGGTAATCTCCAAAATCCCCGTAAATAATATAAAACCGCCTTGTTTGGTCTGTGTTTTTAGGATTTCAAATATCAAATCTTGTCTGCGAAATTCGCGTGGGTTTTCGACACCTACGCCGTTTGCTATCTGTACAAGTTCTTCTAGGCTTAGTGTGCGAAGTTCTTCGATTTTATGTCCGTCAACAGGGATGTGAGTTCGTGTGTTTTGATGTTTTCTGGAAGTTTTTGTATTCTCTGAATTTGGCTGGGTTACGCCATTTTGATTTGCGTTATTTTCCATATATCCTCTTTATAAAGTATGGGTGTTTTTGTAGATTGATTTAAGTTTCAAAAGAAGCTTTAATTTGGGTCGTATTTTATATAAATTTAGTTTTGTTGTCAAGTTTTGATTTGTTTTAAATGTGCTAAAATGCCGTTAAAATTTAAAAATGAGAGTTCAAAATGATGGATTTTAAAGACGGCGAACGTGAAAAAAAGATAATAAAAACCGCTTTTATAGGTATAGTTACGAACGTGATTTTAGCAAGCATTAAAATTTTTATAGCCCTTGCTTCAAATTCCGTAGCTATCATCTCTGATGCGGTAAATAACCTAAGCGACGCATTTTCAAGCTTGATAACGATTTTCGGATCAAAGCTTGCCCAAAAGCTACCTGACGAGAGCCACCCGTACGGATACGGAAGGGTTGAGTATATCGGAGGGCTTATAGTCTCTATCATAGTTTTAATGCTTGGTTTTGAGTTTTTAAAAACCTCGATAGAAAACATCATAGAGCCTGTTACTACGACATTTACTCCGGCTCTTTTAACCATACTTTTCATCGCTATATTTGTAAAATTTGCCATAGCGTTTTACTATAAAAAGATGGGAAATTTAACCAAGTCCATAGCCTTAAAAGCAGTCGGACAGGAAGCTTTGGGAGATGCCATAATATCTTGCGTGATACTTGTTAGCGCAGGACTTTCGTACTTTGCAAATATCCAAGTTGACGGCTATGCGGGAGCTTTGGCTTCGCTTTTTATCATTTATAACGGCGTGATTTTGATCAAAGAGACGTTTGATAGAATTATCGGCGGGCGAGTGGAAAAAGAAGTAAGCGATGAAATTTATAAGGCGGTTAAGGAGTGCGAGATAGTCCTTGATGCGTATGATCTGATACTTCATAACTACGGTGTTGAGCGATATGTAGGCTCGATAAACGTAGAAGTTGACGAGCATATGAAAATTTCAGAAATTTCTCAGCGCTTAAACGAGCTTCAGATAGAAATTTACCGCAGATATCGCATATATCTTGTGTTTGGAATTTATAGCGTAAATTTAGGACAAAACGACACTAAAGAGTGCGTGAAAAATCTATTAAGCGAATTTAAAAGCATACTGAATTTACACGCATTTTTTATAAATACGGATAAAAAAACGGTTAGATTTGATGTCGTGGTTAGCTTTAAAGAGCGAAATTTAGACGAGCTTAGAGCCAAAATGGAAAGTGTCGTTTCGGCGCAGTTTCCCGGATATAAAATTTTTATCGTTATCGATAGGGAGTTTGCTTAGAATTTATCCTTGGCGCGCAAAGTTTGCTTAGAAGCTGCGCGCTTTGGAATTTTTATCAAATTTAGCGTATATTACGACAGATACGATTATGATAGCTCCGTAAATCACTCTCGTATAAAATGCGTCAAAGCCCATGGCTACGATACCGCTTTCCATTATGCCAATGATTATGCTGCCTATGAGCGTTCCATATACGCTTCCGCTTCCTCCGCTTACACCCGTACCGCCGATAAAGATCGCCGCAAATACAAGCAACATGTATCCGTCTCCTTGCGTAGGCCACCAGTTGATAAACTCAAGACTCAAGATAATGCTTGCAAGTGCGCTCATCACGCCCATATTGATGAAAAGCAGATATTTGCTTCTAGTAACGTTTATGCTTAGCATTTTAGCGGCCTTTGCGTTATCGCCTGAAAACAAGATATTGTCTCCGAATTTGTGTTTAAAGATCATGATGTAAGTTAGTATCGCCAAAACGGTCGCGATGATTGATTGAGCGGGTATTCCTGCAAGTCTGCCTACAAAAAGCTCTTTCATGAGGCCTTCGGCACTCGCTAAAGATAGCGAAAGTCCTCCGCTTAGCACCACCGCAAGCCCCCGCCAGAAAAACTGTGTGCCGATAGTTGCGATAATGGAAGGTATTTTTGCGTTTATAACCAAAATTGCGTTAAAAGCTCCGCTAAGTGCACCAAAGCTAAGGCTTGCAAGCGTAGCTAAGGCTAAATTTCCGCTTGCTTTAAAAACGTAAGAAAATACAAATCCGCTCATCGCCATCGTCGCAGGAAAACTCATGTCAAACTCGCCTGAGATGATAAGAGGAAGCAGACCAAGGCAGAGTATGAGTATGATAGGCACAGAGGTTAGGTAGCTAAAATAGATGTTTTTGGCTAAAAACACCTCAGGCGAAAAGGCTGCAAACACTCCTAAAATCACAAAAAGTATCGCGGTGATGACTAAATTTTTACTCATAAAATACCTTGTAGAGTGAATTTAGATCCGAAATTTCGCTTTTATCTAGTTCTTGCTCTATCACTCCGCTTCGTAAAAGCACGAATTTATCGGCGATATGAAAGGCTTGATTTAGGTTGTGAGTGATGATTATGATGCTTAAATTTTGCTCTTTGAGTTTATCCAAAAAGCCCATAAACCGCTCGGTCTCATTTACTCCAAGCGCGGTTGTGGGCTCATCAAGAATGAGAATTTGCGATTTGAAATAAATCGCTCTAGCTATGGCAAGCCCTTGCTTTTCGCCTCCGCTTAGGTTGCTTGCAAGGCTTGTGGCATCAATTCCCGCTCCGCTAAAGCCCATGAACTCTTTTAAAATTTGATTTGAAATTTCTATCTCTTTTTTCCTATCTATGAGCCCAAATTTCGTGATATGGCGCGTGGCAAAGATGTTGCGATAAATCTCTTGAGAAAGCCCAAGCGAGCTATCTTGAAAGACTACTTCCATGCCTAAATTTCTAGCTTTTAGCAGGTCAAATTCTCCCCTCTTTATAGGAGTATCAAGCACGCTAAAGCTATCAAATTTATCAAACCTATCATAGCCGCAAAGGCACTTGATAAGAGTTGATTTACCCGCTCCGTTATCGCCCAAAAGAGCGATCGTCTCGCCCTTTTTTAGGTTAAAATTTATGCCTTTTAAAATTTTGGTTTTGCCAAAACTTTTAAAAGCGTTTTTAAGCTCTATCGCGTTATCTGATGCCATTTTTTACTAACGGCTCGATAAGAGCTATGTTTTTAGCTGTAATGAAGCCTCCGCCGGTATCAACTTTAAACCCTGAAAATCCGTATTTTTTGCTCATTACGATTTGCACGATACTAAAATACCCCTGAAAGAACGGCTGTGCGTCGGCAACCAGATCGATTGAGCCGTCTTTTATGCCTGCAATCGTAGCAGGAGATAGCGAAAATCCTGCGATATTTAGCTTTTCTTTATCCAAATTTAGGCTTTTCATGAACTGCGGTGACTGCGCCGTTAGAGCTCCGTGGTCAAGCACTACCAGCTTGGTGTCAGGATGTTTTGCCATGTAAGCGCTAAATACGCTAAGTCCTAGGCTTGGATCTTTGTTTATCTCAGGTGAAATTTCGATATATTCGACCTTTAGCCCTTTTTCTTTGAACACTTCAAGCATTGCTTTTGCTCTAAGGCCTCTTACAGGCATGCTAAGCAAACCCCATACCATCACCTTTTCGCCGCTTTTCATCTCAAATTTTTGCACCGCTTCGTGTGCCATCGCCTTGCCACTTTCGTAGTTGTTGCTTCCAGTGTAGCCAAATCCGCTTGACTTAAAGGCTTCTAGGCTTTTTGGAAGCTCGGTGTCTATGCTTGTTACGTTTATGCCTTTTTCTATCGCATTTTTGATAAGAGGCTGATATAGCTCGTCTCCGGGATGACCCATCACTATAATGCCGTCAGGCGATGTTGCAACGGCGTTTTTGAAATTTTCAACCATCTTGTTTGGATCCCACTCGGAATATACCACCTTAAGATCGACATTTAGGTCTTTTGCCGCCATTTTTGCGCCGTTTGAGATAACGCTTGAGAAATTATCGCCGATACTTCCCGCTTCAAAATAAACTTTAAGCTTATCGCCTGCCGTAAGCGAGCTTGCAAGCAGCAAGCAACTTAATAAAACACTTTTAAATTTCATATTTGCTCCTTAAATTTAATTTTTATGACAAATTTGTTACTTAATAATTATAAATACTATCATATTTGCACTTAAAATTTCGCTCAATTTTATTTTTGGATAAGACTTTGTAAGCGAAATTTTTAAATTTAATGCTCGCTTTTAAGCCCCGCTCCGCAAAGTGAGATGATGCTGTCTCCTGCGAACTCGTGAGTTTTTGCATACTCTTCATACGCAGCATATATCGCAGCCGTAGTATGCTCCACGTAAAATCCGCTTTTCGCCAGATGCTCTCTTGCAGGCAAAATCGCATTTTCGGGTATCGTTATCACTTCGCGCTCGCCTGCGTATTTGCTTGTTAAAATTTCACACCCTCTCATCGGCTTTCCTATAGCTATGCCTTCAGCTTCGGTCGGCTTTACGACGATATCAAGCGGCTTATCTTTAGCGCCGAAAAACGGAGCGCAATTTTCGCTTTGTACGATAAAAATTTTAGGCAGCTTTTTTATAAGTCCCGCTTCAAAAAGCTCCGTAAGTGCAAGCTCACAGCCGATTAGCAGCGTGCCGTTGCCAACAGGCAAGAAGAAGTTATCAGGCACACGTCCGAGCTGCTCGTAAATTTCATATACGTAAGTTTTAGTGCCTTGATAAAAGATCGGATTATAGACGTGATTTGCGTAATAAATGCCTTCATCTCGAGCTTTTTTGCGGCACGCATCGGCCGTTTCATCTCTAGTGCCGTCAAACACCGTTGCCGTAGCGCCAAAAGCTTTTATCATGTTTATCTTTTTTTCAGACGTGCCTTTAGGGACGTAAATTTCACACTCAATCCCTGCTCTAGCGCAATAGGCAGCAACCGAATTCCCGGCATTTCCGCTACTGTCTTGAAGGACTTTTTTAACTCCTATACTCTTACAAAACCAGATAAGAAGTGCCGCACCGCGATCTTTAAACGAAAGCGTAGGCATCGCATAATCAAGCTTAAAGTAAAGCTTATCATCAAATTTAACGCATGCCGTCATGCCCTCGCCAAGCGTGATCTGCTTCCAAATTTCATTTTGAAGCGGCATAAATTTGCGGTAGCGAAATAGGCTAAATTCGCTCTTATCCACAAGATCAAGCGAGAATTTAGGCGGAGTAAATTTAAGCTCATAAAGCCCACCGCACTTGCACTCAAAGTTTAAATTTTCAAGAGGAGCTTCGCTACCGCAACTAGTACATCTAAAATTTGCCATTTTTATTCCTTGTAAATTTGATATTTTAAGCCTAAATCATCGCCACTTGAGCTTCTATCTCAACCAAGCAGCCAAAATGAAGTGCCGAGGTAGGCACGACTACGCGCGCAGGTTTATGCTCGCCAAAAAACTTCGCATACTCATCGTCTATATCGTCCCAAAACGCTATATCGGGCGTATAAACTCTGCACATTATCACGTTTTCTTTTTTAGCTCCGGCTTCGGTTAAAACTGCTTGTAAATTTGCAAGCGCCTGCCTAGCATGCTCTCTAGCGCCGCCTTTTGGAAGCTGCATGCTTGCCATGTCGATACTAAGCTGTCCTGAGACGTAAAGTATGCCGTTATGCTCGATAGCGGGAGTGTAGTGAGCTTTTCTATTTTTTGAACTTTGAGTCTCTATCTTTTTCAAATTCGCTCCTTTGATGAAAATTATCAAAATTTACAACCTTTTTTATAAATTCCATGTAAAATTTGGCTTAATATGCAAATTTGATTTAACCTTAAAATCAAAACATTAGCTGTATAATTTAGGAATTTAAATTTGAAAGAAAAATGTAAATCATGAGTAAAACCAAGTGCGCACATTGCCATCAAAGCTTTGAAGATAGCGTTATGATCGAGTCTGGCGGCAATAAATTTTGTTGTAACGGCTGTAAAAGCGTATTTGAAATTCTTTCTTCCAGCGGACTGAGTGAGTTTTACGATCGTCTTGGTAAAAATGTCTTAAGTCCAGTTAAGTCTAGCGCTCAAAAAGATGAAAATTTAGAATCGGCTTATCAAAATTATGTAAAAAAAGAGAATGGGTTTAGCAAAATTTCACTCGTGATAGACGGCATTCACTGCGCAGCTTGTATCTGGCTAAATGAGAAAGTTTTATTTAACACAAACGGAATTTTAGAAGTAAACATAAACGCTTTAAATAATAAAGCCACCATAGTTTGGGATGAAAGCGAGATAAATTTGGCTCAAATTTTAAGGCTCATAAGATCTATCGGCTATGACGCTTACGCTTATGATCCAAGCCGCGGGGAGGAGTGCATAAGCAATAAAAGGCGCGAGTTTTACGCTAAGCTTTTGGTTGGAATTTTTGCCACGATGAATATCATGTGGCTAAGTGTGGCCAAATATGGAGGCTATTTTACTGGCATTAGAGATGATGTAAAGGCTATTTTGAGCTTTGCCGAGTTTGTTCTAGCGACGCCTGTGCTATTTTATACGGGAAGCGATTTTTTTAAAGGCGCGCTTGCTGCGATAAAAAACAAAACGCAAAATATGGACTTGCTTATCATCTCAGGCGCACTTGCGGCTTATATATTTTCGATATATGCAATGTTTTCAAGGCATGGCGAGGTCTATTTTGACTCGGTTGCGATGATAATCACCTTTGTTTTTATCGGTAAATATTTAGAAGTATTAAGCAAAAAAAGAGCTAGCGATACGCTTGATAGCCTAAATTCGATGGTTGCAAGCAAAGTAAGCGTGAAAATAGGCGATAAAACCGAGCTTAAAGATGTAAATGATGTTAAGATCGGCGATGTGATCATGATAAGAGCCGGCGAGCGAGTGCTAATTGACGGCGTTATCGCAAGCGGAGCGGGTAGCTTTGACTACTCAAGTCTTACGGGCGAGAGTGTGGCGGTTTTTAAGGAGCAAGGAGAGTCGCTAAGCAGCGGCACGATATGCCTTGACGGGTTTGTGGAGTGCGCTGCGAGTTCGAAATTTAGCGACTCAACGCTTAGCAAGATCATACATCTGCTTGAAAAGGCAACTACGAAAAAACCGCACATAGAAAAGCTTGCGAATGAAATTTCAAGCAAATTTTCAAGTGCCATTATGCTTTTAAGCCTGCTTACGTTTTGCTTTTGGTTGTGGCATGCAGGCTCTTTTGAAGCGGCTTTGATCGTGGGAATTTCGGTTATCGTCATAGCTTGTCCGTGTGCGCTTGGTCTTGCAACGCCCGTTAGCACGCTTGTGGGGCTTGGGGTTGGATTTAAAAAAGGCTTGATATTTAAAGAGGCAAAGGTGCTTGAAAGCCTTGCAAAGTGCGATGTGATCGTATTTGATAAGACGGGCACGCTTACTACGGGCAAGCTTTGTGTGGATAAATTTGAAAGCTTTATGGAGTATGATATAAATTTGCTCTACTCGCTTGCAAAAAGCTCCGCTCATCCCGTTAGCAAAGGAGTTTGCGAGTATCTGGAAACTAATTTTGAAGGGCTTAAAATTTATGATTTGCAAGATGTCGCAAGTATCGAAGCAAAGGGAACTAGAGCGAAATTTAATACAAGCGAAATTTTTGGCGGAAGCGGGAGATTTATGCAAGAACTTGGCATAAATTTAGATGATGTTAGTAAAAGTACAAATTATTATTTTTCTATTAACGGCAAGCCGGCTGCAAAATTTGAGCTAAGCGATAAGATAAGAGCCGGCGCAAGCGAGTGTATAGAGGCGCTAAAGCGGGCTAAATTTGAGATCGTAATGCTAACGGGAGATAATGAATTTGTGGCTAAAAAAGTAGCAAGCGAGCTTGGCATAGAGGAGTTTAAAGTCAACTGCCTGCCGACCGATAAGGCAAATTTTATAGAAAATTTTACTAAAAACGGCAAAAAAGTCGTGATGGTAGGAGACGGTATAAACGACGCTCTTGCCCTAAGTCACGCAAATGTGGCACTCTGTCTTGGAAGCGGGGCTGATGTGAGCTTGCAGCGAAGCGATGTGGTGCTGATGAGTGATGATTTAAGGCTTATCAAAGAGGCTATAATCCTATCAAAGCGCACTTTTAGAGTGATAAAGCAAAATTTAACCTTTTCGCTTGTCTATAACGCGCTAACCATCCCGCTTGCGATGGCAGGATACGTGGTGCCTGTCGTAGCTGCTATCTCGATGTCATTAAGCTCGCTTGTAGTCGTGTTAAACTCAATGAGAATCAGGCAAAATTTGAAGTGAAATAGGAATAAAATGGATATAAGTATAATAGCTTTGATGATCGGAATTTCAACACTGCTCGGAGCTTTTGGGCTATTTGCTCTGCTTTGGGGGCTTAAAACGAAGCAGTTTGAGGACTATCGCAAATTTTTAGACGGAACGAAATATGATGATGAAGAGTCGCTAAATGACGCTTATAAAATGGAGTTAAAGCAAAAAGAGGCGGCCAAAAAAAGTTATAGACCGCCCGATTGATAAATTGCCAAGTTAAACTTAAAAATAAGATTATTTTAAAGTTTCGATAAAATCATTAACTGCTTTTATATCATCCATGCTTAATTTTATCATCTGAGTCTTCATTACCGCACCCATACCGTATAAGTTTGCTGTACCTGTTTTATAACCTTCAAGTGCTTTTAAGCGATCTTCTTTAGATACTGAAACAAGAGGCGGAACTTTATTTGCATACTTTTTTTCGGCATATTGACCATGACAGGCGTTGCATTTTTTATATATTTCGGCACCGTCAGTCGCATATAAAGATGAGCCTAAAACAAGGGTGGTTACAAAAAAGATAATCTTTTTCATTTTTTTTCCTTTAATAAAAATTATTTGTTATTATATTCTAAATTTACTTAAAATAAATTATAAAAAGAAACTAAAATATTACTTATTATTTTGTTCTTGATTAGTAAATGATATAGGACTACAAGACGGGAGTTAAGAGACTATTTTAGAGTATCTATAAATTCGTTTACAGCCATCAGCTCCTCTATACTCAGATTTACGACTTGATCTTTCATCGAGCTACCCATTCCGTATCTATTGATTGTACCATCTTTGTAGCCTTCAAGTGCCTTTAAACGTCTCTCTTTTGGAATATTTACAATCGCAGATGCCTTGGGATGATATTTTAAATCGGCTTTTTGCCCGTGACAACCCATGCATTTTTTATAAATTTCTTTACCATCTATGGCATATAAAGATGAGTGTAAAATGCAAATAGTTATAAAAATATATAGACTTTTCATTAATACTCTTGATTTAATCTAAAATACAGTTTCAAAAATAAAGTATAAGTGCTTTTTGATAAAATAGGGCGGAAGACCGCCCAGATGTTTATTTTAAAGTAGTAATATACTCAGAGACAGCTTCCATATCAGCTTCGCTTAGTGGAGCTACGATCGGTTTCATCATGGCGGCTGATTTAAATTTGTTTAACGTGCCGGCTTTGTAAGCCTTAAGAGCCTCTACCATCTCCTCTTTTGAAAGAGTTGTAAGAACCGGAACCTTGTTTAAGAAAGATTTCTCAGCTTTTGGGCCGTGACAGGCAACACATTTTTTGTAAAGCGTAGCTCCATCAGCCGCAAAAAGGCTTGAAGCAAGAAGTGCCGCAGCACCTGAAACGATAAGTAGTTTTTTCATTTTATCCCCTTTAGTAAAATAACGGGGCGCATTATAATATAAAAAGATTAATGTTTGGATATATTTTATAAATATTTGTTGCGCTTCTTAAATTTTAGCAATTTTAAGTATAATTCGCCTATGAGTAGTTTTGGTTATAAAAAGGCGCTGTTTTTGGATAGAGATGGCGTTATAAACGAGGATTTCGGCTATGTTTATGAGGTTAAAAATTTTATCTTTAAGGATGAGATTTTTAAAGCGGTTAAAGGCTTTGTAGATAGCGGATTTATCGTTATTATCGTTACTAATCAATCAGGAATCGGAAGAGGTTATTATACACTTGAGCAGTTTAATGAGCTTAGTGAATTTATGCTTGGCGAGTTTGCAAAAAACGGCATTGAGATAGCTAAAATTTGCTTTTGTCCGCACGCTCCAGAAGAGGATTGTGAGTGCAGAAAGCCAAAGCCAAAGATGATAATTGACGCGGCAAACGAATTTAAGATAGATCTGGCAAAATCAATAATGATAGGCGATAAAGATAGCGATATCAAGGCCGGAAAAAGCGCGGGAGTCGGAGCAAATTTCAAGCTTGACGGCGTAAATTTTAAAAGTGTGGCTGATGTTTTTGAAAAGCTGAAAAAGGAAAATTTGATATGAAGATAGAAAATAAAAAGATAGTTATAACAGGTGGAGCGGGCTTTATCGGCTCGGCACTGGCGCATTATTTTGATGAGAACTGCCCAAGTTGCGAAGTGCTTGTGGTTGATAAATTTAGAAGCGATGAGAAATTTAGCAATGGAAATTTAAAGAGCTTTGGACACTTTAAAAATTTGCTCGGTTTTAAGGGTGAAGTTTATGAAGGCGATATAAATTGCGCTAAGACGCTTAGCATGATAGAGCAGTTTAAGCCAGATATCATCTATCATGAAGCGGCGATTTCTGACACTACAGTTAGAGAGCAAGATGAGTTAATGCGCACAAATTTAAATAGCTTTAAAGGCTTGCTTGAAATTTGCCTTAAAACAGGGGCTAAGATGATATATGCAAGCTCTGGTGCAACTTACGGAAATGCTAAAAGCCCTCAGAAAGTCGGTGAATGCGAGTCTCCAAATAATGTTTATGGTTTTAGCAAGCTAAAGATGGATCATCTGGGGCAAAAATACGCAAAAATGGGCGTTAATGTCGTAGGACTTAGGTATTTTAACGTGTATGGTAAAGGTGAGTTTTTTAAGAATAAAACCGCCTCTATGGTGCTTCAGTTTGGGCTTCAAATTTTAAGCGGAAATACTCCAAAGTTGTTTGAAGGAAGCGATAAGATAAAAAGGGATTTTGTCTATATAAAAGATATCATAAATGCAAATTTGCTAGCTATCAATGCTCCAAGCGGTGTTTATAACGCAGCCACAGGCAAAGCAAGAAGCTTTCAGGATATAGCAGATATTTTGCAGCGAGAGCTTGGCACAAATTTAGGCAATGAATACATCAAAAATCCTTATACCGGCTCATATCAGTTTCATACGGAAGCTGACATAGAGCCTACCAAAGCCGCTCTTAAATATGAGCCGCAGTGGAGCTTGGAAGAGGGGATAAAAGACTACATCCCTGAGATAAAAAGGATCTTTAAGGAAGAGCTAAATGTGTGAAGTTCGTGCTTTAGTCGTTGGTGATCTGATGCTTGATCACTATATCTGGGGTAGTTGCGACAGAATTTCTCCTGAAGCCCCCGTGCAGGTTGTAAAAATCAAAAATGAGACCAAAAGGCTTGGTGGAGCAGGAAACGTAGTGCTAAATTTGCTCTCTTTGGGTGCTAAAGTGGGCGTGATAAGCGCTGTGGGCAATGATGAAGTAGGCAAAGAGATAGCTAAGATCATCAAGGATTTTGGAGCAAAGCCAGAGTTTATAAAATTTGAAGATGGGCGAACAAGCTCGATAAAAAGCCGTGTTATGGCAACCCATCAGCAAGTAGTTAGGATAGATAAAGAGAGCATCGAAAATATCGCTTGTGAAGATGAGCTGATAAGAGAATTTGGTGCGGCGCTAGATAGCTATGACGTGGTTTTGCTTTCTGATTACGGCAAGGGAGTGCTAACTCCAAAGGTTTGCGCAAAGCTCATAAATGAAGCAAATTTAAAGAATAAACCCGTGCTAATCGATCCAAAAGGCAAAGACTACTCAAAATACGCAGGCGCAACGCTTCTAACGCCAAATAAAAAAGAGGCTAGCGAAGCGGTGGGCTTTAGTATAAATAGTGATGCAGAGCTTGAAAATGCGTTAAAAAAGCTAAAAAACGAGCTAAATTTGACTCACTCGCTTATAACCATCTCAGAAGAGGGGATCGCGCTTTTGCAGGATGATAAAGCTCTTAAATTTCCGGCATTGGCAAAAGAGGTTTTTGACGTAACCGGTGCAGGAGATACCGTTTTAGCAACGCTTGGATATATGCTTGGGCTTAAAGAAAGCATTGATAAAGCTATACAAACTGCAAATTTAGCCGCTGCGGTCGTGGTGGCGAAGGTAGGCTCGGCTACGGCAAGTTTTGAAGAGATAAATGAGCTTATCAGAAGTCGCGGATCGCTTAGCTTTGAAAGTAAGATAAAAAAAGTAGATGAGCTGTGTGAGCTGCTTAAAAATAGAGGCGAAAAAAAGCTTGTTTTTACAAATGGCTGCTTTGATATTTTGCATGCGGGGCATGTGAAGTATCTTGCTAAGGCTAGGGAATTTGGTGATATTTTGGTTCTGGGACTAAATTCGGATAGATCGGTTCGAGAGCTAAAAGGACAAAGTCGTCCGGTAAATAGCGAATTTGATAGAGCATCGGTGCTTGCAGCGCTTGGCTCGGTTGATTATGTAGTGATTTTTGATGAGCTAACTCCGCTTGATCTGATAAAGGCTTTAAAGCCTGATATCTTAGTAAAAGGTGCTGATTACGCAGGTAAAGAAGTCGTTGGAAGTGAAGTCGTAAGCGACGTAAGGTTGGTTGAGTTTGTGGAGGGCAGAAGCACTACAAATTTGATAAATAGGATACAAAATGCAGATAAATGAGATGATAAAAAATGAACTTGAAGCTCACAAAAAGACGGCAGAAGCTATTTTTGAACTTCAGGACGAGATAAAAAAAGCGTGCGAAATGGCTGTTGACACGCTTAAAAACGGCGGCAAAATAATGCTCTGCGGAAACGGAGGAAGCGCTGCTGACTCGCAACACATAGCAGCCGAACTTAGCGGAAGATATAAAAAAGAGCGCGGTGCGTTAGCAGGTATAGCGCTAACTACCGATACTTCGGCTTTAACAGCGATAGGAAACGACTACAGATATGAGTTTGTTTTCTCACGCCAACTTGAAGCTATCGGACGAAGCGGAGATCTGCTTATAGCTATATCGACCAGCGGGAATAGCCCAAATGTCATAAGAGCGCTTAAAATGGCTCGTGATATGGGAATTAAAACGCTCGGGCTTAGTGGCAAAGACGGTGGCGCGATGAATGAAATATGTGATCTAAATTTAGTTATGCCTTCAAGCGATACGCCTAGAATTCAAGAGATGCATATTTTGGTGGGTCATACTATCTGTCAAGCTATTGACGATGCTTTTTAGGGTTTTAAAAGAGCGCCTGATTATTTTTTACTATATAGACGCTCTCTTGTCTAAAATTTCTTTAAAATTTTTCCTTATAGCCTCTATAACCATTTGCGGTTTTAGCTCTTTCATGCACTCGTGTGTGCCAATAGGACATATTCGCTTCATGCAGGGTGCACACTTTAGGGTTAGATGTAAGATATGTGCTTTGTCGTTATGCCAGGGGCTGGTCTCTTTGAATTTAGTTGGTCCAAAAATTGCTATAGTAGGCACTTTGTAAGCAGCCGCTATATGCATAGGGCCGCTATCGTTTGTGATGAAAATATCTATTCCGCCGATTTTTTCGCAAAGCTCTTTTATGTCGGTTTTTCCGGCTAAATTTTCACACTCTATATTTTCTTGTGTTAAAATTGCCTCAATCTTATTGCAAATCTCAGTTTCGCTTTTTGAGCCAAAAATCACTATTTTAAACTCACTGCTAAACTCCTTGGCAACCTCTGCAAAGTACTCCGGATACCATCTTTTGGCACTTCCATAGCTTGCTCCGGGATTTAGTCCCATGCTTTTTTTATCAAATTTAAAAGGCTTGAAATCTAATTTTAATTCATCGTAGGCGGTATCTAAATTTAGGGATTGCTGTATGAAGTTTTGATATTTTTTTACCTGGTGAGTTCTGCTTTTTGTCTTTTTAAACTTAAATTTTTTCTTTGCACTTATAAAAAACATTAAAAATCTGCTTGTAAAGCTGCTTCTAAAGCTAATTGCAATATCAAATTTGCCTAGATTTTTTGCGGTTTTAAAGATATTTAGAAAGCGACTTTTATCCTTTTTGCTGTCATCAATCAGTACTTGCTCGCAATTTGGATGGTTTTTTATGAGTTCTATTGCCGCAAAAGAGCCAAAAAATGTAAATTTGGCCTTTGGAAAATTTAGTACTATGCTCTCAATCGCAGGCGTTGCCATAACCGCATCACCAAGCCAAGTTGGAAGCTCAATGAAGATACGCATTTATTATCTCCAGTGTTTTTGCGGCATTTTTTTCTATGCTAAAATTTTTGGCAAGCTCGAAGTTTGATGCCTGTATTGATGATAAAAATTTAGAGTAGCTAAGTAGTTTTTCGATCATATTTAAGATAGATTCATCGCTTGAATGGCTCATCACAAACTCTTTTGGAATGATTTCGCTAGCTCCGTTTTGAGCGGTAGTGATAACTGCGTTTTTAAAGCTAAGCGCTTCTAAAACGACATTTGAAAATGGTTCATATCTTGTTGGAAATATAAAAATATCACTTGCTTTGTAAAATTTCCAAGTGTCGTTTCTGGCTCCTAAAAACTGCACTTTATGCTCTAAATTTAAGGATTTTGCGAGCTCTTGATAAGTATGGATTTTTTTATCTTTTCCGATGATTAAAGCATGAAATTTACCCTTTAGCTTTGATAGCAAATGCAGAAGCTCTCTAACTCCTTTTCTTTCAAAGCCGCTTCCTACAAACAAAATAAGTGGCACATCGGCTCTTATGCCAAACTCTATGTTAAGCGCATTTTTGGCTTCAAGCTTATTAAAATCATCTTGAATTTTAACACCGTTATATATAACTTCAATTTTTTTATCACTTATTCCGTAAGTTTCAATGATCTGTTTTTTGATAAAATTTGAATTTGCAATGATTTTTTTTGAGTTTTCAAAACAGTGTCGCTCAAGGTAACAGTATACTAAATTTAGCGGATTAAACCCACTTTTTTTCTCTTGCATATAGACTTTGTGCACCCCGTCTCCGGCGCGGTAGATGTCTGCACATTTTACTCTTTCAAGCGAGAAGTAAAAATCATCATTTTTGCTTACGCAAACCTGAAAGTTATAAATAAGAGCTTTTATCCATGAGCTAAGAAAATTCGGTGCTTTAAGGCTTTTTATTTCGCATTTTATACCGTTTTCCTCAAGTGCGCCTATAAGGCGTGATAGATAAATTTCCGCTCCTCCTATCGCCTTTGGATTCATTCTTAAAAATGTTATTTTTCTCATAAAAACATTCTATAAAAAAATTAATAAAAGATTGGTTATAATTGCGCCATTATGAAAATTTTACTAATCAGAAATGATAATATCGGCGATTTAATTTGTACTACTCCGGCTATTGAGGCATTAAGGCATAAATTTGAGGATGCTAAAATCGATATAGTTGTAAATAGCCTAAATTCATGCGTTGTAATCAAGAATCCATTTTTGAATAAAATTTATATTTATACAAAGCCAAAGCATAAAAAGAGATGGAAGGATAAAATTTGGGCATTTCTTGGAAAATGCAAGATTTTATTTCAAATTTACCGCCAAAATTATGATGCGGTAGTGATATTTAGAAGCTCGTATTCACCGTCTGCCTCAATTTTTGCTAGAGCAGCAAGGGCTAAAAGAGTGATTGGGGTAGATTATAAATATCCTAAAAAATTTATAACCGATAAGATCAAATTTGGTCATATTCCGCATGAGGTTATGCTCTGCTTTGACTGTTTAGCGCCTCTTGGAGTCTATTACAATAGCGAAAAGACATTGTTTTTACCAAAAAATGTAAGTGATAAATTTAAAGATTTTGTATTTTTTCATATCTCTAGTAGGATTAGTGAAAATCAGTTAAGTATCAGCAAGATAGAACAAATTGCTAAATTTTTAAAAGAAAAATTTGCCGATGTGGTATTAAGTAGTGAAGATGTTGAATTTGGCGAGAGAGCTTCTAGGTTATCTGGAGTTGATTATCTGCAAACTTCAAGTATGGATGAGCTTGCAAACTACCTTTGCAAAGCCAAATTTTTACTCACATTAGATGGTGGAGTGGCGCATTTAGGTCCGGCTCTTGGGCTGAAAACTTTTGTTATATTTGGCAAGACAAACCTAGCTCGCTGGAAGCCATGGGGCGATGAGGTGTATGTTTTGCAAGACGAGAGTAGCTTGGCTGAAAATGTAAAACTTGAAGATATTTATGAGCAAATATCGAAATTTAGTTGATTATAGCAAGGTTTTACTCTTTGGCATATACATTTTTGTTCTGCCTATCAGCCATGTAACCGCAGCTCAGTCGATCTCTTTGGGACTCTTTGTACTTCTTGTTTTGCTTAGCGATTGCAAAAACTTTGTTTTTAAAGATATTTTAGCTATAAAAAATATCTTATTTATATTTATTGGCTTACTAATACTCTCTTATTTTTCACTCTTATACTCGGTGGATACTGCACAAAGTTTTAAGGAGGCCAACTCTGAACTTCTTAAAAATATAATCATCATGCTGTTTGTTTTTTTATATTTTAAATCTTTACCAGAGCCTTTGCTTGAAGTTTATATGCGTTTGATATATATCTCAATCGCCGTTCATATGCTTATTAATATATACATATGGCATCATTTCGGATTTGAATTTAGTGTTAATACGAGAATGGGAGGGTTATTGGACGGTGCGCTTGAGCAAGGAGGAGGAGCGGGAGAGAGATTTGGGATTTGGGCCACATTTTTTCTTGCCTTCGCTCTATCTCTTTGGTATTTTTCTGATAAAAAATTTGCGATTTTAGCCCTTTTTTTAGCACTCATAAATATAGTAGCTAATCAAACTAGAGCTACCTATGTAGGCGTGATTTTAATCTTCATGCTTTTATTTACCGTTATGCCTAAAAAAAGAGTGACAAGAGCCTTATTTTTTATAATTTTGGCAATATCTACGGTAAGTTTTTATAAATTTTCAGATAATCTTTCAAGTAGATATAATTTAACCCATGTAAATGAATATATGAGCCTTTTAAATGAGACTCCGGCTAAAATGAGAGATTATAAGGAACATGGACTTGATTATTCTATTGCTACAAGGTTATCTATGTGGAAATCGGCTCTTTTATATAGGATGGATGAGCCATTTATTCCGACAGGATATGGAAGATCTCTATATGGCAAAAGTATAACTAAGCTTATGGATGAGCAAAATAGACCCTTTGTAGTATATTCTCAGGTGCATAATGAGTTTATAGGTGTCTTTTTTTCACTCGGTATATTTGGGCTTTTGTTATTCTTGGCTCTTTGGTTTTACTATTTTAAAATGTCTATTGTGTTGCTAAGAAGTGATGAAAGTAGATTTAAAATATTTGGATTTTTCTCCTTTTTTGGAGGAGTTGGATTTGTCGCAAGTCTTTGTTTCGGAAGTTTTTTTGGAGATAGTGAAGCTAAATTTTTCTATCTACTTTTTGGTATGATTTGCGCAATAACATATCGTAAAGGTGTTGTAGATGATAAATATCTTAGAGCTTGAAAGCTCTCTTGGTTTTGGTGGACAAGAGCACCGCACACAGCGTGTTATCAATGGACTTAACAAGAAAAAATTTAAAGTATTTTACGGACTGAATGAGGGTTCAAAGAGTTTTGAAAAAGAGATAGATTGCGAGTTTGTAAAGTTTAATCTAAAAAAGATATACAATATTTTTGAAATTTTTAAAATTTGCCGTTTTGTGAAAAAAAATTATATAGATATTATCTCTACTCACTCAGGAAAAGACGGAAATATCGGTGCAATAGTGGGTAAATTAACCGGGAAAAAAGTAGTTCGCACCAGACACCTTCAAACACCCATAGGCTCGCCATTTAGTTATAATATCAGCACGAAAGTTGTGGCTGTATCTAAGGCAACCAAGGATAGCCTTATAAGAAAGGGCGTCAAAGAGAGCCTAATAGATATAATCTATACCGGAGTTGATACAAATAAGTATAATCCAAGTTTAAAAAAAGATATAAAAAAAGAGCTAAATTTGCCCTCAGACTGTGTCGTGGTAGGCATAGTTGCAGTATTAAGAGGGGCGAAAAATCACAAACTCTTAATAGAGGCTTTTAGTGAATTAAATTTAAAAAACTCGGCTTTAGTTATCGTAGGAGACGGGCCTGGAGAGGAGAATTTAAAGGCTATAACAAAAGATAAGCAAAATATTTTTATGCTGGGAAATAGAGCGGACGTGAGCGAAATTTTGCCTAGTTTTGATATATTTGTATTACCCTCTAAGATGGAGGCCTTAGGAACCGCTATATTGGAGGCTAGTAGTTGCGCGGTGCCTTGTATAGGAAGTGATGCAGGCGGTATAATAGAGGCGATAAGCGATAAAAATACCGGTCTTATATTTAAAAGCGAAGACAAAGAGAGTCTAAAAGAGGCATTGAAGAGCTTGATAGAGGATAAGAATCTAAGAGTTAGGCTTGGCAAAAACGCAAGAGAGTATGTGGAGCAAAATTTCTCTATAGAAAAGATGGTAAAGGATACTGAAAAATTATATGAAAATTTATGAGAGAATTATTAAATTTATACTTAGCGAAAAAGGTATAAAAAAGAGTGTTTTAGTAGATGAGCCATTTAAAACGGTATGTTTCTTTAGCAATACAGCTATTGGCGATACTCTTTTTAATACTCCTGTTTTTAGAGTTTTTAAACAAAATTTCCCAAATGTGAAAGTAATAGCCATTCTAAATCCATCTAATGCAGATCTATTTAAAAATAATCCATTTTTGGACGAGATTGTACTATTTAATGGACGATGGAAAAATTTCTTATCTGTTGCAAAAATTTTAAAAACAAAGCAGATAGATATAGCGTTTTTGCTTCATTCAAACGAACCTCAAGCGACTCCGCTTGCAGTTTTAAGCGGTGCAAAATATATTTTTAAACTTCCTAATCTTAAAAACGATTTTAATAAATTTCACTCCAATCCGCCGACTCCTTACGGAGAACCTAGATATGTGGTGCTAAATAGGCTAGAACAGCTTAAATTTGTAGGTATCAATAGCTTTGATACACGTATGGAGTTATTTTTACAAGATATTAGTTTTGAGAACGTGGATAGAGTTTTAAATCGTAAAAAAGGCGAAAAAATAGTAGGTTTTCAAATGGGAGCCAGTGTAAAATCTAAACTATGGCTTATTAATCGCTGGCAAGAGCTAGCAGGACTACTTTTAAAACATGAGAATATACGTATAGTTTTAACAGGAAGTCCTAAAGAAAGGGATATGACAAAAGAACTCGAAATGCTTTTAAATAGCGATAGAGTAATGAATTTAGCAGGTAAATTTAGTATAAGCGAGGCGGCTGCTCTTATAGGCAGGCTTGATGCTCTAATTACTACAGATACAGGTCCTCTTCACGTTGCCGCAGCATTAAAAACGCCTTTTGTAGCTCTTTTTGGAGTTACCGATCCTCGTTGTCTTATGCCAGATTTTGATACTCATCTGCATAGGTTTTTGAAAGTGGAGTTTGATGTAGACAATACATATTCAAAGCATAAGGACTACGGTTATTTGATGGAGAGAATAACCGCACAGGAGGTTTATGAAAGCCTCAAGGAGATTATGGGTGCTATATAAATATTATGAAAAAATATCTATGTTTTTTTATCAACTTCAATTTTTAAAACTTAAAATATTAGGTGCTAGTATAGGTAAAAAATCAAAAGCTTTTGGCTGGTTTAAGGTTTTAGGCGATCCTAAAAATTTAATCATTGGTAATAATGTCAAAATAAACGAGGGAGTTTTTATAAATTGTAGAGATAAGGTAATATTGGAGGATTTTGTAACTCTTTCCAGTTTTGCCAAGATTTACTCTACTCAGCTTGATTATAAGAAATTTCCAAGAATTCACGTTAAAGCGCCGGTTATTATCAAAAAAAATGCTTGGATCGCTAGTGATTGCCTTGTTTTAATGGGAGTTACAATAGGTGAAAATAGCGTGATAGGAGCAAGATCGTTGGTGTCAAAGGATGTGGAGTCAGATGCGCTTTATATCGGCGATAAAGTCGTAAAGAAACTAAATATAAAATATGATTAAAAATTTATACGGCAAGATCAGATGAAAACTCTACTTTTTATTAGCGATAAGGATGAAAAATTTAATCATAGCTTTATAGAAAATGTTATAAACGGATTTTTAAAACGATATTTTAAAATTTACTGCGTATATTTTACCGATAGTTTTACAATCAAAGAAAATCAAATTTTCATACTTAAAAAAGATAGAAGCAGGGCGCTAGAACTTATAAATCAGCATTTTTTAGATCTTAAAAACGTAGATTTTATAATCGTTAGAAATTTTTTAGATGTTTTAAAAAATGCGGTAAAACTAAAAAAGAAATATGATTTTAAACTCTATTTTCAGCTTAGCTTCCCGCACTTTTATAGAAGTTATCATGAGGCTAAAATTCGCGGCAAAAATTTATTGTTTAAGTTTGTAAAATATAGGATAAATTTGATTTTATATAAAAATTTGATAAACCAATGTGACGGATTTTTTCCTATTTCAAATTTAATGAAAAAAGAGTTTTTTGATGATATAAAAACTCCTGTTCTAGCACTTCCTTTGGGCATCAACACAAAGGATATAACTAAGCCATTACAAAAGAGCGGGGTAAAAAAATTTATATATATAGGCGCGATTGACATCAATAGGCAGATGGATGATTTTTTTAATGAATTTTGCAAGGCTAAGAGCGAATTTAAGCTTGAAATTTACACCAAAGATTATGAGTACGCCAAGGCAATTTTGCCTGATGATAGTAGGATAGCTTTGCATCATGCGGTAAGTAAGGATGAGATCTTTGGTATTATGAGAGAATTTGATGTGGGCTGTTTTTATGTGCCCATAAATAGGCTTTACGACCTATGCTCTCCGACTAAGGTTATGGACTATTATAGCTGTGGTCTTGTTTGCTTTAGCTCTGCTGTAGGCGAATGCAGGGAGCTTTTTGACGATAAAACTATGTTTTTTATAGGTAATAATATAGCCGGTATGGTTGAAAAAATTTGTGCTACATCAAGAGATGAACTTAGTAAAATGGCTGAAAATGGGCTTGAAATTTTAATTAAAAAGCGAAATTACGAGAGTATCGCGGATAAAATTAGGGAGTTTTTGAAGTGAGCGTAGTTGTTTTAATGTATCATCATGTCCTGAAAGATAGTGGATTTATAGCAAGTAGTGTGAATGAATTTAAAGAGCAGATGAGCTTTTTGGCTAAAAACGGATACAAAGCTCTTACTCCTAGCGAATTTTTAGCCTATAAAAAAGGCGAGCTAAAATTGCCAAAAAAGAGCGTATTTATAACCTTTGATGATGGCTGGAGAGATAATTTTTATTATGCCTATCCTATTTTAAAAGAATTTGGATTAAAGGCTACAATATTTCTTGTAACATCTTGGATAGAGAAGGCTAGCGAGCAAAATGCATTAAATAGAGCAGATTTTACACCTCTTACTCACAAGGAGGCTAAGAAAATGGCTCCCGAAAATCCTGGCGGACTATTTTTAAACTGGGATGAGATAGAGAAAATGAGCGATATATTTAGCTTTCACTCTCATACGAATGCGCATAATGATGATTATTTTAGCAGTCTGCCATTTAAAGAGGATTTGCAAATTTGTAAAAACATCATAAAAAAACGCTTGGGATTTGATGATAAACACCTGTGTTGGCCCAGAGGAGAATATGATGAAACTAGGCTAAAGGAAGCTAAAGAGCTTGGATACGAGATATTTTATACTACTAAACGCGGAGTAAATTTGGCCGATAAAAAGCTTGAAGAGACAAGAAGAATCGCAGCCAAAAAAGGAGCTTGGTGGCTAAAAAAGAGCCTGTTTATTTACAGCAACGAGTCTGTATATCAAATTTACTCAAAATTTAAAGACTAAATTTTTAGCTTCTTTTTTATCTCCTCTTTTACGGCTTCTAAATCAAAATCCATCAAGCACTCGCTTATCTTGCTTCCATCGCAACCGTCTTTACCGCATGGCACGCACTCTAGGTTTTGCTGAAAAACCGTGTGTTTTCCCATTCTTTGCACTCCGTTTCGCTCATGATAGCTTGAGTGCATCAACTCATTGTCCCAAGGCCCCCATTCAAAGGCTCCGCTTGGACCAAAAAATGCTATAACAGGAGTATCGTTTGCTGCGGCAATATGCATTATAGCCGTATCTACTCCTACAAAAAGAGCCGATTTTTTACTAAGTGCGGCAACCTCTTTTAGGCTTAATTTTCCTGCGAAATTTAGAGGAGTTGCTTTACAAAGAGCTAAAACTGAAGCTATTTTTTTCATCTCGGCTTCGTTTTTATCGGCGGTTAGAGCCACTTTGATCCCCAGCTCATTTTCGCAAAAATCAATAAGTTCAGCCATTATCTCATCTTTTACACATTTAAACATCCAGCGACTGGTCAGGTGAAAATGTACGAAAATTTCTGGCAAGCTTAGATTGTCTGATAAATTTTCATCGAAAAATATCTCAACCCTTTTGCTTACAGGCTCTAAATTAAGCGCCTTAAGCACATCCAAATTTCGCTCTACCGTATGTTTTGAAGCGGTTTTTGGCACTTTAAGGGTGATAAATTTATTGATAGTCTTGTTTTTACCCTCAAATCCTATGATTTTTTTAGCTTTTGCGTATTTAGCTATTATTATCCCGCGATCTCCGGTGGTCGTTTGCACCGCTATATCGTATTTTTGTTTCTTAATGGAGTGTATAAATTTAAGCTCTAGCCAAAGTTTTTTGAAAAATCCCTCGTTTTTAACTATCTCTCTATCGTAAATATAGATGTTGTCTATGTTTGGATTTGCCTCTATCATCGCCTCACAACCCTTATTTAGAGCAAAATCTATCTGCGCTTCAGGGAAGTGATGCTTGAGGTTGGCAATAAGCGGAGTCGTTAGCAAGACATCGCCTATATTTCTAAATTTCATAACTAAAATTTTAAATTTTTTCTTTTTTTTCATTTTATGTACTTCCAAAATGTATACTGTGAATATAGCTTAGCTACGACAAATCCGCGCCAGCCGTCCAAAAATCCGCCTTTTAAAACAAAGAGTTTAAAAAAAGTCCATGCGGGATTAAATACCGCCTTGAGCTTGTTTTTTTTAGCCCCTAGACTGGAGTAGCGATTTTGCTTGGCGATAAATTGCTCGATACTCTCATATGCGTAGTGCTTAAAGTGATTTTTTAGCTCTCCGATTTTACCGTCCGTAACGACCTTTTCATGTATCTCTCGCTCGTCAAAACGGGCTTTATATTTATTAAAAAGCCTTACCGTAAAATCAGGATATAGCCCCATACTTCGTATCTCTTTGCCAAAGAAGAAATTTAGCCTAGCTACCTTATAAGCATCAAATTTAGGCTTTTTTAAAATTTCTAAAATTTCCTCTTTTAAAGGCTCTAAAATAACTTCATCACTATCAAGAACAAACACCCAATCGTTTGTAGCCAAATTTACTCCAGCTTGCTTTTGCTTGCCAAATCCAAGCCATTTTTGATAGTAAAATTTTACGTTTTCAAAGTCTTTGCAAATATCTTCCGTTTTATCTGTCGAACCGCTATCTAGGACTATAACTTCGTCCGCAAATCTTACGCTCTCAAGCACTTCTAAGAGGTATTTTTCGCTATTTAATGTCAAGATTACTACACTAATCATCTGTAAATTTCTTCATTGAAGTGCTTAAATCTCTTATGAAACCAAAAGTACTCATCTGGCTTTTGCCTAATAAATTTTTCGGTAGCATCTGCTTGGGCTTGAGTAGCCTTCAAAATCGCTTCGTCTTTGCTAAAATTTCTAATATCAATTGGTTCAAAAAAGCAAATTTCATTTATCTTGCTATCTTCATCGCTTATTTTTATAAATGCCGGAACTATTATGGCATCGCTCTTTTGTGCAAAAATGCTAACCGATGGGGTATGAAGCACTCTTTTGCCAAAAAAATTAACCTCTATCCCGTCGCTTTTAGCAGTATTTTGATCGACTAAAATTCCAAGCAGTCTTCTTTCTTTTATAGCCTTTAAAATCTGCTTCGCACCGCCTGATTTATCTATGAGCTCTATATCAAACTGAGTTCTGTTAGCCTTTAGAATTTTTTGCATCACACTACTATCAAGCGCTCTTCCTACTATGCTTACCGGTCCAAATTTTGCCGCCATAGCTAGGCTAAATAACTCCCATTCGCCGTAATGAGCGGTTTGTACTATGATAGCGCGACCTGAATTTAAAGCGTTTGTAAAAATTTCAAGATTTCTAAAACGGACTTTTTTTAATATCTTTTCTTTTGTGCTGTTTTGATTTTTTATGAAATTTATTGCGAATTTTGCATAGTTTTTATAGACATTTTTTGCTATCTGCTTTTTTTGTTCATTTGTAAGCTCGTTTTCGTAGGCGAAATCTAGATTTGCCATGATAGTTTTATTGTGCTTTTTATCGAATTTGTAAAACAAATTTGCGATCAAATTTAAAAAAAGGCTTAGTAAAAAATCCGGTAGTATAAAGAGCAAAAATTTAAAAAACCAATAGATCAAAAGATAAAAAATATCACGCATTTAGTATTCTCTCGGCTGCTTCGGCTATGATTTCAGGCTTTATTTCACGGATGCAAAAGTCATTTTTATCTATCTTTCTGGCATCTATTTTTTTGCACGCATCTATTACTATGTTTTTATTTGTGATGTAGGCATTGCGCTGGCTAGGGCGGTTGCCAAATAGCGTTATAGATGGGATATTTTGAGCCCAAGCGATATGAGTTATCCCGCTATCGTTTCCTATGACGAGATCGCAGCTATTTATAAATTTAACAAGCTCTTTTAAGGACATTTTTTCAAGAACATCGGCACTTGTGTATTTGACGATCTCTTCTAGCTTGTCAAACTCTTTTTTATTACCAAAGCATACGTGAACTTTATAGTTTGAAAGCATTTTGATAACTCTTTTAAATTTATCATAGCACTTACTCTCTTCGCTTGCAAAAGGCGCTATAAGTATTCGTTTAGGCTCATTTTTTTCTGCTTTTTCATAAGCCATAAGGCATGGTTTTTTGTTTAAAATTTCATCTCTTTCAAATTTAAATCCTAACGCAAAAGCCGTTAGGCTTAAATTTCTAATTATAATGTTTTCGTTGTAGTCGCATGAGAATTTGTGAGTATAAAATGTGCTTGCGAGGCTTTCTTTGACGCTATTTTTATCAAATCCGTAAATTATTTTCGTATCTAAAATTTTAGCAACTATCGCCGATTTGATAAGTCCTTGCAGGTCTATGGTTATATGAAATTTCCCTGCATCTTTTAAAATTTTATAGGTTCTTAGAAATTTTTTATCTTTTAGCGGAATTTTTATAAGATTTGAAATTAGCTCATGACCTTCTAATATCTCGGCAAATTTTTCATCCACTATCCATGAAATATCATAGTTTATGCCGGCTGATTCGAGATTTTTTTTGATAAACTCGAGCACTATGCTAGCATGTACTATATCACCTAGCGCAGAAAGTTTTATGATGGCTATTTTAAGGCTTTGGCTCTTTAAATCTTGGCTCATTTTTTCGCTTAATTTCACTATTTTTGGTATCATTTTACAAATATTTGGCTAAAAAAGGTTTGAAGTGTCTAAAAGTTATATTTGTGTATTTGATTGTGAAACTGTTCCTGATACCGCGCTTTTAAGGAGAGTTTACGGATATAGAGGCAGTGATTTGGATGTTTGTAAAGCTGCATTTTGGGATCAAAAAGAGGCTAGCGGAAGCGAATTTTTACCGGTGATGTTTCATAAAGTAGTCGCAGTATCTGCGGTAATGGCGGATGAATTTGGCAGATTTTTACGCGTTAGCACAATGAAAGGTGAAAATGAGCAGGAAATTTTGGCCAAATTTATAAATTTCATCAATGAGTATAATCCGCGATTAATTAGTTTTAATGGACGCGGTTTTGATCTGCCGATGATTATGGTGCGGTCCATGCGTTATAATCTAAGCTGCCCTGCCTATTTTGAAAGCGATAACAAGGAGCTTAATAAAAATAAGTGGGAAAATTATAGAAGCAGATATGATGGGCGCTTTCATCTTGATCTGCTTGATCATATTAGTGATTTTCGTGCCGTTAGCGGGCTAAAGCTTGATACTCTTTGCGCGAGTCTAAATTTGCCCGGAAAATACGATATTCACGGCGATCAGGTTATGCAGCTGTTTTTTGCGGGTGAGATAGCCAAGATCAATGAATACTGCGAGTCTGATACTTTAAATACATATTGGCTGTTTTTAAAATATGAGCTTTTGCGTGGAAATTTAACAAAAGACGATTACACTAGCTTTTTAGCCGACATGAGTGAATTTTTGATTCAAAAATGCTCACAAATGGGTTATACGCCCGTATTTTGTGAGGCTATCGAAATGGAACTTGCAAGGCTAAAGGGTGAGCTTGATTACGAGATAGTGGCTAGAGAATTTGATGAAGATGAAGAGGATGATAATGAGTCAGAATGCATAGGCGTTGATGAGCTTGAGGATCATTTAGCTAAAAGCGGACTTGGCGGTATGGTAAAAAAGGCTAGCGAGATTAATTTGAAGGCTAAAAATCAGCCTAAATTTGAAGAGAGATTGCCGGAAATTAACCTTGACGATGAGTGAAATTAGTTTGCCAAATTTTAACAAAATCGGTATGAATTAAAAGGAATAAGTATGAAAATTTTATTAACGGGAACCGCGGGATTTATCGGATATCACCTGTCTTTAGCGCTTGCAAAGCGTGGCGATGAGGTCGTGGGGTTTGATAATATAAATGACTATTATGATGTAAATTTAAAATATGCAAGGCTTGAAAACGCGGGCTTTAGCAGACAAGAGATAAAAGAAAATGAGCTCATAGCATCTAAAAAATATCCGAATTTACATTTTATTAAAGCTGATTTGGCTGATTTGGCCGTGCTTGAGAGGCTTTTTGGCGAATTTAAATTCGATTGTGTCGTAAATTTAGCCGCTCAAGCCGGAGTTCGCTACTCGCTAATCAACCCTCATGCTTATGTGCAAAGCAATCTGGTCGGCTTTGTAAATTTACTTGAGTGCGCGCGCAAATTTGAGCTTAAAAATTTTGTTTACGCAAGCTCAAGCTCGGTTTACGGGCTAAATGAAAAGATGCCTTTTAGTACGCATCACAGCACAGAGCATCCTATTAGCCTATATGCGGCTAGCAAAAAGAGTAACGAAATGATGGCTCACACTTATAGTCATCTCTTTGGTTTGCCGACAACCGGGCTTAGGTTTTTTACCGTTTATGGGCCTTGGGGGCGACCTGATATGGCTCTATTTTTGTTTGTTGATGCCGCGCTTAAAAATGAGGCTATCAACGTCTTTAACCACGGCAAGATGAAGCGCGATTTTACCTATATCGATGATATCGTAAAAGGCATAATTAAATGCGTAGACAACCCGGCTTTGCCAAATTCTTCTTGGAGTGGCTTAAACCCGGATCCTGCAACATCAAAAGCGCCTTATAAAATTTACAATATCGGAAACAATAACCCGGTCGAGCTCATGGACTACATAAAGGCGATCGAGATAAAAATCGGCAGAGAGATAAAGAAGAATTTCATGCCGATACAAGCAGGCGACGTACCTGCTACATATGCTGATGTAAGCGGGCTTATAGATGACTTTGGCTACAAGCCAAGCACAAGCGTAAATGAGGGTGTGGCGAAATTTGTAGAGTGGTATTGCGAGTTTTACGGAGTTAAAATTTGAGAATTTTTACTCTTGTTTTGCTGTTTTTTGCTACTTTTGCCTTGCACTCTTTAGCGAGCGAGCAAGTAGGTAAAAACATAAAATTTGAGCTTTTGAAGCTTAGCGAATTTGATCAAAGAGATGTAAGTGGATATCTAGTAAGCGAAAAGCTTGACGGCATTAGAGCTTATTGGGACGGAGAAAATTTACTTTCAAGAAGCGGCAAAAAGATAAATGCTCCTAAAAATTTTACTTTGAATTTTCCGCCTTTTGCGCTTGACGGTGAGCTTTATACGAAGCGAGGTGAGTTTGAAAAAATCCAGTCTATAGTGATGGATAAAAATCCAGATGAAAAGGCTTGGCAAGAGATAAAATTTTACGTTTTTGACGCTCCAAGTAGCGAAAAAGGACTGCTTAAACGCATTGAAAAACTTCAAAATTTTCTATCAAAAAGTGAACTTAGTGGCGAAAAAATAAAGATAATAAAGCAGATAAAATTAAGAGATAATGCCCATCTTGAAGAAATTCTAGATGAGATAATTGCACTTGGCGGCGAAGGCGTGGTAGTTCGTAAGCCAAATTTAGCCTATTATCACGGCAGAAGTAAAAACGATATGAAATATAAAAAATTTAAGGACGCAGAGTGCGAGGTCGTTTCACTTAATGAAGGCAGTGGCAAATTTAAAGGCAAGCTTGGCTCTGTTACCTGCGAAACAAGCGATAAAAAGCGCTTTAAGATAGGCTCAGGCTTTAGCGATGAGGAGCGAATAAATCCACCAAAAATCGGCGAAGTGATAACATACAAATTTCAAAATTTAACCGCAAACGGACTTCCTAGATTTCCTGTTTTTGTAAGAGTTAGAAAGGATTAATTTGTATTAAATTTTATAATTTTTAAGACTTAAATTTAAGATTTACGACTCATATTTATTTTCAGGTTTTATAAATTACGGTTGAATTAAAGTAGCTTTATGGATATGGATTAGTATTAAATTTTATTTGCGGGTTTCTTTATTTTTTTATTTCGGTATCCTTAAAAAAATCGCAAATATCACATTTAAATAGTTTGGATAGTTTAAATAGATGTAGCAGATTAAAGTGTTTGCCGTGAGCGTTGTTTTCCATATTGGCGTAAAATCCGCTTGATGCTTGTCCTATACTAAGAGCGGTTTCGAGCTGACTTAAGCTTCTATCCTGCCTAATCTTCTTTACGTTTGAAGCGACAGTATCTAAAAATTTATTATTCTCTTCTTCTGTTGTTATTTCCGGTAAATTTAGCATTTCATTCCTATAGAAAAGTTTTCTATAAGTTTATTTAGTATAAAATCCATTTACAATTTGTTATAGAAATCATTTCTATAGAAATGATTAAGGAGAAAGTAATGATTTTAGTTTGGATTTTGGCGCTATTGTTGGCAATTCCAACATATGGAATTTCTTTGATAGTAGCATTTGTCATAGGTGCTTTAAATATGCAAAAGAATGAAAATATTATTAAATCCGAAATCGGGTTTTTGGCAATTGAAGTTATCGATAACTATAAGGAGCATAGAAATTATCATACAAGACTAAGTGATGAACAAATACTTAATCTTGTTTCAAAATATTATGAAGAGATAATGACTAAACTATAAGTTTTTAGATTTACAGATAAAGACAGATCTGTATTGGCAACTGTGACAACTTATAGTATTTTGGAGGTGGAGAGTATGGACAGTAAAATGCTTGCAGATTGGTTTATCTAGTTAAAAAATAAAGGACATTTGGGTATGTTTTAATGTAAAATTTTAATAATTATTCAAAAACTAGCTTTGAAATCAAATAAATAATATGAGCAAAATAAAAATATTAATTTTGGACAATATGGGCAATATTCAAAGACGTGTATTTAAATCGTTTTTTGGAGTTGATATACAAAATGATTTATCATCATGATAATCCAGCAAAAATAGTTAAGCTGTATTGGAAATACTTACAAAGATTTGGCTGATTTGAATTTTTGATAGTAAATTTAAATAGAAAATACGAAAAAATTTTATATATTTTTGGTATTTATAAATTAAAACCCCGTCCTGTTTATAGGACGGGAAAGAGGTTATTTAAAATTTAGATTTTTAACATCTTCGTCAAGTTTCTTTAGTCTGTCTGACGGAGGAGTTCCGACTAGACCATGGTGCAATTCAATTTTTGCAGGTGGCTCAGGTATGGTAGCTGTTTGTGTTAGAGCTATTGTTATACCGTATTTAGATAGAGTATTGGCTAGGTGTAGTTGCCCCTCTCTTGCGATTGATTGGCATTGTCCTATGATTCTAGCAGCCTCTTGTGGTCCGTGGAATCCGTAACTATTCTCACTAAATGCAAAGTCCCATCTGATGTGCGCTTTTCTATGCATCCATAGCGGTTCTTTTAAAGCTTCGCTTATAGATTTTTTCTGCTCATCAGGTGCAAGTCCTGAAAAATCACTATGTTTAGCCAGTTCAACTCTTGCTGTTTTTAAATCTTCGATTAAAGATAGTAGGTCATTTTCGCATTTTCTAAGCTCGTGAGCATGGCGATTTTGGATAAATGAAATTCTCTCTTTTAGCTCATCTTCGCTTTGCATGTGGCATGTTTTACAACTTGCTGTTATATCTGCAAAAGGAGTTTGAACTATATGGTTTGTAACTTTTGTTGCGCCAACTCTCTTATAAGGCATATGGCAATCCACGCAAGTTACTCCGCTTCTGGCGTGAATACTTGTAGTGTGAAGCTCAGCCTCAGGGTGCTGCATCTTTATCATTTTAGCATCGGTTTGTTTATGCTTATAATCCGCTAAGAATAGGCCTTTATCATGCATCTCGTCGAAGTGCTGATCAAACATCTCTATTTTAAATGGCTCATCCTTAGGCCATTTTGACCATGGGAATACTAGAGTGGCTTGTTTTCCAGGATAGTATTCTACGTGGCATTGCATACATACATAGTTTCTCATCTCAGCTCTTGTAGCCTTTATACCTTGTTTTAGATCAGCTTCGTATCCGCGCTTAACCATAGCATTTACAAATCCTGGCCTTGTAACTCTTAAGCTCATATCATCAGGATGGTGACAGTCTGCACAGCTTGATCCTAAGTGAGAGCCGCCGTAGGCATCTTTGCCGTGTTTTTGCTCGACCATTTTCATTACATCAAAATATGGAATAGCATTCATCTTAGCCCAAGCCTCTTTTCTTGCTTGCCCATTCTCTTTGTCAATATCAAAGAAAGGCATATCTTGCTTGCTTGATTCTGTCGGATCTGTGCGTAATACTGTATAGCTAGGATCGTTTATTATGGCTGTTAGGTGACCTGTATGGCAGTTTACACAAAAACCAGGTTGTCCATTAAATGCAGGAAGGCCGTGAGCGTTTAGATACTCTTTATTATTTCTCATAGTTTCGATTTGATCGATTTGAGAATAAAAATGAAGTCTAGGTCTGTTATAATCTACCGCAAATGCATATCCTTGCCAAAAAACGGTAGCGGCAGGCCATCTCATGAGCTTGCTGTAAGGTACCGAGCCGGCAAAAGGTGTCTCAAAAAAGATATCTTTCATCGCTACTGAATCATCATATTGAGTCGGGAAATTTTTGCCCCACTCTCTGATATCAGGGTTTAGGTCACTAACCTTGTTAAGCATTAGAGGGTAGTGCCTCTCTTGCGCCTTTTTCTCACTGATATCGCTAAATAGTGCGAACATTCCTGCACCGCCGATAACAGCTATAATAAAAATTATACTAAACAATAGTTTATTTTTCATTGTAACTCCTTGATTTTAATAGTTATGAGCGTGACCGACTTGCCTATGACAAGAGACACAACTTAAAGATTCGTTTTGTATATTTGGATCTCCACCGTGAGCTTTGGCATTAACCGAAGTCGCAGCATATTCTCCGTGGCACTCTATACAGTTGTTTTGAATTACCTTTTTGCTCTTTGCATTAGCGCTAAAAGGCACAGGGTTGTCTTTAGCAGTAAAAGCATAGCTGTGACCAAAACCACTCTCAGCTTTCATCATCCACTTGCCTATGAAATCATGAGGAACATGACAATCATTACATGTTGCAACGTGTTGATGCCCACCTCTTTCCCAGCTTTCAAACACCTGATTCATAACATGGCAGTTTTTACAAGCTGATGGATCATCACTCATATATGAAAAACCTTTTGCATATACGAAGGTATAAAGTCCATGCCCCAAAACAACACCTATGCTAATCACAAGGATTAATGTAGCCAAGAAATAGGGTTGCTTTTTAGCTTTTTCTATGACTTTCAAAAAACCTCCTTATAGATAGATTAATATTTCGTAATAATATTACATTTAAATGAGAGATTAATTGACTTAAATCAATTTTTAACGAAAAAGTTGAATAAAATTTAAATTTTTCGTTAAAAAGTAACTATATAATAAATATTTAATTAATAACAATTGAGTAAAAATATATTAAAGTAGTCTTTAATATAATGTTTTTTGATTATGTATAAATTAGTATAGTATTAATTAATAAATATTAAATGCAATTAAATGTGCCAAATGTTTTATTAGTCTTTATTAATAGAATTTTGATAAAATTACTAAATTTTATAATAAGGTTTTTAAATGAATATCTTAATTACTGGAGGAGCCGGATATATAGGCTCTCACGTTCTAAAATCATTTCTTAAAGAGGGTGGGCATAAAATAACCGTAATAGACAATCTTTCAAAGGGCTCGATAGCCGCCATACATGCCATTAAAAGCATTGGTGAATTTGAGTTTATAAATATAAATTTAGAGGATGATTTAACTAAAATTTTTTATAATGGAAAATTTGAAGCCGTTATTCATTTAGCGGCTTTTATAGAGGTTCTTGAAAGCACTAGAGAGCCTTTAAAATACTATCTAAATAACACTGCAAACGTGGCTAGAATTTTGACCTATTGTAAAAAATTTGGCGTGAATAAATTTATTTTTAGCTCTACGGCTGCCGTTTACGGAGAGGCCGACACTCCTGAAGTTAGCGAATTAAGCCCTACAAATCCTATCAATCCGTATGGACACTCTAAGTTAATGAGCGAACAGATCATAAAAGATTATGCATCTTCAAATAGTAGCTTTAAATTTGCTATTTTGCGCTATTTTAATGTAGCCGGAGCCGATGAAGAGGGCCTTATAGGTCAAAATTATCCAAACGCAACTCATCTAATTAAAGTAGCTACGCAAACAGCTCTTGGAAAGCTTGAAAATATGAAAATTTTTGGAAACGATTATGCTACAAAAGATGGCACTTGCGTGAGAGATTATATGCATGTAAATGATCTTGCAGACGCTCATCTTGCCGCACTTAAATATATAGATAGCAATAGTAGCGAGATTTTTAATGTCGGATATGGATACGGTTTTAGTGTAAAAAGCGTTATAGAGGCCACAAAGAGAGTGAGCGGAGTAGATTTTAAAGTTATAAATTCATCCAGGAGAGATGGCGATCCTGTAGCGTTAATATCAAACGCAAATAAGCTTAGAAAACTAACCGGCTGGACTCCGAAGAGAGATAGCTTGGAATTTATAATCAAAACGGCTCTTGAGTGGGAGAAAAGAGCGTAAAAGCTTTTAATCTCACATCTTTTGAATTGAATTTATTCAACTAAATTTAAAATTTAATAAACCTAAAAAAGGTATAATCTAAGCTTAATAAAACTTCAAGGAATATTTTTGAAAATAGCTGTTATAGGCACCGGATACGTGGGTCTTGTAAGTGGTGCGTGTCTTGCCAAAATGGGAAATAGTGTAATTTGTGTAGATGTGAATAAAGAAAAGATTAATGACTTAAAGCAAGGGATAGTGCCTATATATGAGCCGGGGCTTACCGAGATGGTCGCCGAGTGCTTTACTAACGAAACTCTTAAATTTAGCACCGATATAAAAGAGGCTTTAGATCATGCAAATGTAATTTTTATAGCGGTTGGCACGCCTATGGGAGTTAACGGGCAGGCTGATTTAAAATATGTCTTGCAGGTTGCAAAGAGCATAGGCGAAAATATGAATAAGTCGTTAATCGTAGTGGATAAATCAACCGTTCCTGTAGGCACGGGTGAAAAGGTGCAAAATATCATAGCCCAAGAGCTAAAAAAAAGAAATTTGGATATAAAATTTGAGGTTGTGAGCAATCCTGAGTTTTTAAAAGAGGGTGCTGCGATTGAGGATTTTTTAAAGCCTGATCGTGTAGTAGTAGGCTCAAACGGAGGCTGGGCTGAAGAGATTATGCGCGAAATTTACGCTCCTTTTATGAAAAATCACGATAGATTTATAGCAATGGACGTAAAATCTGCCGAGATGACTAAATATGCGGCAAATGCGATGCTGGCTACTAAAATAAGCTTCATCAACGAGATAGCAAATATATGCGAAAGAGTTGGGGCGGACGTAAATTTGGTGCGCAAAGGCATAGGAAGCGACTCTAGGATAGGATATAGCTTCATCTATGCAGGATGCGGATATGGTGGTAGCTGCTTTCCAAAGGATGTTGAAGCGTTAATCTATACTGCCAAACAAAACGACTTTGAACCAAAACTTTTAAATGCGGTTGAGGAGAGAAACAAGGCTCAAAAGCGAGTTCTTTTCGATAAAATTTTTAAGTATTTTAACGGAAATTTAAAAGATAAAAAGATTGCCATTTGGGGGCTTGCCTTTAAGCCAAATACAGATGATATGAGAGAGGCTAGCTCGCTAACTCTTATAAATTTACTTGAAAATGCAGGTGCAAATATTGTGGCTTACGATCCAAAGGCTGTAAATGAGGCCAAAAAATATCTAATCCATTCTAAAATAAAATATGCAAAAAGCAAATATGATGCTTTAGATGATGCCGATGCCTTGATTCTTGTGACCGAGTGGAGTGAGTTTAGGTCGCCTGACTTTGACGAGATGAAGAAAAGGCTTAAAAACCCGCTTATTTTTGACGGTCGCAATCAATACAATTCAAAAATTTTAAAAGAGCTTGGATTTACCTATTTTCAAATAGGCGTTAGAGTTTAAAATAAAGGAAATATATGAAAATAGCTGTTATCGGACTTGGTTATGTGGGGCTGCCTTTGGCTGCTGCTTTTAGCAAGAAGTATGAAGTGGTGGGATTTGACGTAAATAATACTCGTATAGAAGAGCTTAAAAGTGGATTTGACCGCACTCTTGAGTTAAATAGCGAGCAGATGAACGAAGCGATAAAAAATTCAATGAAATTTAGTACAAATTTAGAGGATATCAAGGATTGCAGTTTCTTTATCGTTACAGTTCCAACTCCGATAGATAAAAATAAAAGACCGGATCTAACCCCTGTAATAAAAGCCAGTGAAAGCGTCGCAAAGGTTTTGAAAAAAGGCGACATAGTAGTATACGAAAGCACAGTTTATCCAGGAGTTACGGAAGAGGTTTGCGTGCCGATACTTGAAAGAGTAAGCGGAATGAAATTTAATCAAGATTTTTACTGCGGATATTCACCTGAACGTATAAATCCGGGAGACAAAGAGCACACTGTAACAAAAATAAAAAAGATTACCTCCGGCTCCACTCCGCAAATCGCAGACAAAGTGGATGAGGTTTACCGCTCAATAATTACGGCAGGCACTCATAAGGCGCCAAGTATAAAGGTGGCGGAAGCTGCAAAGGTCATAGAAAATACTCAGCGCGATATCAATATCGCCTTCATAAACGAGCTTGCGATGATATTTGAGCGCATGAACATAGATACATCGGCTGTTTTAGAGGCTGCCGGCACTAAGTGGAATTTTTTAAATTTCCGCCCAGGGCTTGTTGGAGGCCATTGTATAGGCGTAGATCCATATTATCTTACACATAAGGCTCAAGAGCTTGGCTTTCATCCGGAGATGATTTTAGCTGGTCGTAGGATAAATGATAATATGGGAAAATACGCGGCATCTCAGGTAATAAAACTGATGATCAAAAAAGGCGTAACAATAAGCAGTGCAAAGGTGCTTGTTTTAGGGCTTACATTTAAGGAAAACTGCCCTGACATTAGAAATTCTCGAGTTATAGATGTGATAGAGGAGCTTAAGGATTTTGGCTGCAAGGTTGATGTATACGATCCTTGGGTGGACGAGGCGGAAGTAAAGAGGGAGTATGGCATAACTCCGCTAAAAAATTATGACGAAAATGATTATAACTGCGTGATTATCGCTGTTGCGCATGATAAATTTAAGGGGCTAAAATTTAAAAATGTCCTAGTTTATGATATCAAAAATATCTATCCGGACGCCGATGCGAGACTCTAGTGCTTATCAATCTGATTAGCTCAATTGTTGTTTTTGTAATATCTTTAGGGATAAATTTCTTTTTGACTCCCTATATCTTAAGAAGCCTTGGCAACGAGGCTTACGGCTTTGTCGCTCTTTCTAACGCTATAGTTTCATATGCTTCTGTTATTACAGTGGCTATAAATTCGGTTAGCGGTCGCTTTGTGGCATATGAGTGGCATAGAGGTGATATTAACAGGGCTAACATCTACTACTCCTCCGTTTTAAGCGTAAATATAATTTTTTCTGTTTTAGTAGCACTGCTTTCGGCGATTTTTATCCTAAATTTAAGTAGCGTTTTGAATGTGCCAGAAAATTTGGAGCGCGATGTCAAATTAACCTTTGTTTTTTACTTTATAAATTTCTGTGTAGGGCTATTTAACGGCGTTATCACCGTATCTGCCTTTGTGAAAAACAAACTTTATCTACTCTCTATTAGAAATGCGATTTCAAGTGCGATTTTGGCTATTTTGATAGTTTTTTTCTTCTATTTTTTTACTCCAATGATATCATATATCGCCATTTCGGCACTTGTGACCTCTATTTTTGTATTTTTAAGCACTATTTTTATATCCGCTCGCATCACTCCGGAGCTAAAATTTGATATATCTAAATTTGATTTTAACAAGATAAAAGAGCTTTTAAGCTCTGGCGTTTGGAATAGCTTTAACGCCTTAAACCGCGTGCTGATGACAGGAATGGATCTATTTATCTGCAATATCTTTATAAATGCTAACGTCACAGGGCTTCTTGCTGTATCAAAGGCCGCACCTATTATTTTAGAGAGCTTTGTGGCTCAGCTTAGTGGAGTTTTTGCACCTAAATTTGTAGAGCTTTACTCGAAAAATAATCTTTTGGCCTTGATTAACGAGACTAAATTTTCAATGCGAGTTATTGCCTTTGTAATGAGTGTTCCGGCAGCTATTTTTGTGGTATTTGGACGAGAGTTTTACACCATTTGGCTGCCGTTTAAGAGTAGCGAGGAGATAGCTTTAATATATAATCTTTCGATGATAACGCTTGTTCCGATTATCTTTATAAGCTATGCCTTTGCGCTTTTTAACCTTGATAGCGCGACCAATAAGCTTCGTAGGCCGGCTATCGCAAATACTATTTTGGGTGTTAGCACCATTATCGCTCAAATTTTGATCTTAAAATTTAGCGATTACGGAGTATATGGGGTGGCTATTATAGGAGCTGTTTTTTATAGCGTTCGCATACTATTTTTTGACCTTATAAATGCGGCTTTAAATTTAGAGCTAAAAGTAACGACATTTTATGGAGTATATCTTAAGAATTTAGGTATTTTTATAGTTTTATCTACGGCCATTTTTATATTTAGCAGCTTTATTGATATTAAAACTTGGATGGAATTTATCCTTTGTTCGGTTTTGTTTTTGATTTTTGGATATGTCGTTAACTTATTTTTGATATTTAATAGGTTTGAGCAAAAAATTGTTGTAAATAAGATTATTGCTAAATTTAAAAGGTTTGCAAATGCATGAAAATAGCCTGTTTTTAATATCTCTGAAAAAGGACGAAGCTAGACGCGAGGTTCTCAAAAATCGCTTTGCAAGCTATGATAAATTTAATGTCTTGGATGCGATTGATGGTAGATTGATGAGCGCCAAGGAGTATTTTGGATACGCGCTTAATAGCTTTAAGACTTACAATAGACTCTTAAGTCCTGGCGAGATTGGTTGTAGCCTCTCTCATATGAGGGCTTATGAGGAGTTTTTAAGTAGTGACGCAAAATTCGCACTAATATTTGAAGATGATGTTATAGGGGATGATGAGGGTATAAAAAAAGCATTTGAACTAGCGGATAAAATAGATAAAAACTCAATTTTGATTTGCGGCTGTCAAGAGGGACTTGCGGGTAGATTTTCGGCCTTTGGAAAGAGGCTAGAAGATGGTTTTTACCTGGTTTCAAAGCACTCTTATGTGAGTATTTATAGGGCGGCTGCTTATATAGTGACAAGAGATAGCGCCAAGGCCTTGCTTGATACGCATAAAAGAGCTATTTGTACGGCAGATTTATGGAGTTATCTATTGACCTCAAATAAGCTTAATATGTATTTTAGCGATATTTTTGCTCATCCTGTTGATCTAAGTGATTCAAATATCAATAAAGAGCGTGATGAGCGCGGGTATGCCAAGATAAATTTAAAAGCCCTATTTAAATCGTTTAAATATATCTTAGCGACTAGATATGAGGCTAAATTTAAGGGCTATGAGAGAATTTTTAAGGAAAAGACGTGAATATAAATGAGCCTTTAATAAGTGTCATAATCCCTACGTTTAACCGTATCAATCTATTAAAAAAGGCTTTAAATTCGGCTCTTAATCAAACTTATAAAAATTTAGAGATCATAATAACCGATGATAAGAGCAGTGATGGCACTAGTGAGTTTTGTCAAAATTTAAAAGATCCTAGAGTGAAATATGTGGTGAACGAAACCCATACAAAGGGTCCAAACGGAAATAAAAATAACGGCTTTGATAATTGCAATGGAGAGTTTATCTGCCTGCTTGACGATGATGATGAGCTGTATTTAACAGCTATTAGCGAGTGTTTTGACTTTATAAAACAAGGATATAATGCTGTGTTTGCAGACTGTATTTGTGAGCTAAACGGTGATATAAGCGGTAAAATTTCAGGCAGAAATCCCTATGAGAAAAGCTGCGAGATGAGCAAGATAGACTATCATTGCGGCAGGATAAATGGAGAGTATTTTAAGCTTTTTTCTCATAAATTTATAGAAAATTTTCGCTTAGACGAGAATAGTTTCGGCGGAGAAAACGAGCTATATATTAGGTTTTTTGAAGATTTGGTCTATTATCACAAAAAACCGCTTTACATATATAGGATAGCCCGCTTTGACAGCGCTACGGCAAATGCCGCCAAGCATGCAGATAAGGTTGCCAATGCCTATCTAAAAACCGCAAATTTATGCTACGAGATAGCAAGCAAGATGGCGCCTGAATTTTTAGCTCTTCAGTATAAAAATGCCGCATATTACGCCAAGATAGCTGGCAAATATGCACTTATGTATGAGTGTTTATTTAAGAGTTTAAGAATCAAATTTAATAAAGAGACTCTTGTATTTTTACTGCTTAGCCCGCTTCCAAGCTCATTTTTACAAAGGCTATCTAAGCTTAGAGTCAAGATAAAAGAGAGGTTTGGGATATGAAAATCTTGTTTGTAATCTCGACTCTAAGATGTGGTGGAGCTGAGAGGGTGTGCTCTATAATCGCTTCTAAATTTAGTGAGACTAACGAGGTGGTGCTGGCTAAATTTGATAGCAGTGAGCCATTTTACGAGCTTGATAGCAAAGTAAAGCTCGTAAATTTAAATCAAGGCGTAGGAGATTTTGGATTTTTAGGAAATTTAAAGAAGCGTTTTAGCAAATTTGCCTCTTTAAGAAAGATGATAAAAGATGATAAATTTGATGCTGTTGTATCATTTTTGGATAGCACCAATATTTTGGTTTTAATGAGTAGCGTGGGTTTAAAAACTCCTGTTATAATCAGCGAGCATACTAGCTTTAATGCCCCGAAAAAACCGATTATTAAAGCTTTAAAATATATCTTTTATCCCTTTGCAGATGCGCTTAGTGTGCTGACAAAAGAGGACAAAGGATATTATTCTAAATTTTGCAAAAATGTAGAAGTTATATATAATCCTGGTTTTGGTAAAAATAATGATGAACTAAGCTGTTTAAAAGAAAATTTAGTGATTTTTGTCGGACGCTTAAATATGCTAAAAAACTGTGCGATGTTTGTAAGAGTGGCTGCAAATTTAAAGAATTATGGCTATAAATTTATAGTTGCAGGAGATGGCGAACAGAGGGAAAAACTGCAAATGCTATCTAAACAGCTTGGAGCGCAAGTCGAGTTTTTAGGCAATGTGGCAGATGTTGAGAAACTTTATAAAAGGGCTAAAATTTTAATCTCAACCTCTATTGTTGAAGGGCTTGGAAATACGCTAATAGAGGCGATTGGCTATGATTGTGCAAGGGTTGCTACTAAGACAAGCGGTGCAAAAGAGCTTATAACGCATGGATTTGACGGATTTTTATGCGAAATAAACGATGATAAGATAATGAGTGAGATGGTTTTAAATTTGATCCAAGATGAGACGAGAAGAGATGAGCTTTGCAAAAACGCAAGAGCCGGGCTTTGGGAGTTCAGCGTGGATAATATATATGAAAAATGGCTTAATATGATTAAAGAGGCGGTGTGAATTGAGAATTTTGTTTGTTATAGCGGCACTTAGAAATGGTGGCGCAGAGCGTGTGCTAAGCGCTGTTTCTAGCGGGTTTGCAAAGCAAAATGAGGTGCATATAGCAGTCCTTGAGGAGGATTTAGGGTATTATAAATTTCCTCCCGAGGTTATCTTTCACCATCTTAAAATTTACGGCAGAAGTAGGGTGCTAAATAAATTTAGAAAGATTTCAGTTCTTAGAAGCTGCTTTAAAAAGATTGCGCCAGATGTCATAATAAGCTTTATAGATTGGACTAACGTAGCTTGTGTGGTGGCAAATTTTGGACTTGGATTTAAACATATAGCCAGCGAACACCATGAAAACGGGCATCTTAAGGCATTGAAATTTAGATTTATCAGAGATTTCGCATATAGAAATGTGGATGGACTTAGCGTGCTAACTCAAAATGACATCGACTACTATAAATTCGTAAAAAATAGGGTCATACTGCATAATCCATTTTTTTTAAAGGACTCCAAGGGGCTTGCAAAGGAAAATATCATATTAAGTGTGGGCAGGCTTGAATTTGTAAAAGGCTATGATCTATATCTAAAGGCTCTAGCAAAGATAGATAAAGAGATTTTAGAGGGCTGGGAGATAAAGATAGCAGGAGAGGGCTCTGCTGGAGCTGAGCTAAAAAATTTAGCCGATGAGCTTGGGCTGAATATCAAATTTTTAGGACATATCGAGGAGATAGAGCCATACTATGAGCGCTCTAAAATATTTGTATCATCTTCTCGTAGTGAAGGGCTTTCAAATGTATTGATAGAGGCTGCAAATTTTGATTGCGCAAGACTTTCTAGCGATACGGTCGGAGGCAAGGAGCTTATAAATGATGAGGTAAGCGGGCTTTTGTTTAAGGGTGAAAACAAAGAGGAGATGGCTAAGAAGCTAACAAGACTTATAAAAGATGAAAATTTACGCCAAACTCTTGTAGAAAACGCAAGAAAAGATTTAGATAAATTTAGGATAGATAATGTCATGCAAAAGTGGCAAAATTTTGTGGAAGAAGTAGTGGTCAAGTGATAAAACTAGCCGTATTCCTATACTCTATGGGGCCAGGAGGCGCTGAGAGAGTAGTATCAAATTTACTTACCGGACTTGCCAAAGAGTATGAAGTGCATCTGATTCTTATGAGCGATGTCATATCTTATGAAATTCCTCCTCAAGTAAAAATTCACCTCATAGAGAACTCAAATCCCTATGAAAGCGGTATAAAAAAGATATTTAGATTATTTTTTACTCTGCCTAAATTAGCTTTAAAATATAAAAAATTGTGCGAGAGTTTAAGTATAGATAGGCACTTTGTGTTGATGAACCGCCCTTGCTATATCGCTTTAATGGCTAGAATTTTTGGCTTAAAGGGGAGAATGGTCATAAGCGAGAGAAGCTGTCCCTCTATAATATACGGCAAAAAAATCAGCGGGAGAGCAAATAAATTTCTTATCAAGCTTCTTTACAATAGAGCCGATTTAATCTTAGCCAATGCGAATGGGAATGCTAGAGATTTGGTTGAGAATTTTGGCTGTGATGAAAAAAAGGTAAGAGTGCTATATAACGCCGTTAATTTAGAAAGCATAAGAGAGCTTGCAAATGAGCATTATGAAAGTGATTTTATACCTTTTTTTATAAATATTGGACGACTTGATAGCGGAAAAAATCAGGCTATGTTGATTAAAATAATCTCAAATTTAGATGATCCTCGCGCCACTCTTGCAATTTTAGGCAAGGGAAATTTAGATAAAGAGCTTCAAAATCTTATCGATGAACTTAAACTAAATGATAGAGTTAGACTTTTGGGAGCTCAGAAAAATCCGTTTAAATTTATTAAAAATGCCTCTTGTTTGGTTTGCGCTTCACGCTTTGAAGGGTTTTCAAATGTGCTTTTAGAGGGCTTGGCATGTGAGAAATTTATAATATCAACAGATCATCAAAGCGGAGCAAGAGAGCTTTTGGGTGATGATGAATTTGGTGTTTTAGTAGGCGTTGATGATGAAAAAAGTATGCTAGAGGCTATGAAAAAAGCGCTTGATGATGAAAAACTTAGAGAAAAATATGAAAAAAAAGCGTATAATCGCATTAAAAATTTTGATAAAACAGAGATAACAAGGCAGCTTATTGAGTATTTGGAAGGAAACAATGATAGGTGAATTTTTAAAGAGCTTAAAGAGTATTCAATTTTCAAAACAGACATTTTTATTAATCTCTTTGGCATTTATTTTTAGTGTTGCCTGTAGGTTTTATTGGGTATATTGGGCAAGCGATTATGAGTCGTTTTTTTGGAATAATCAGCTTATGATTAGCACCAATGACGGCTATGCATTCGCCGAGGGCGCGCGTGATATGATAGCCGGATTTCATCAGCCAAATGACCTTAGCTACTATGGAAGCTCGCTTTCTACTCTTACTTACGTCATAGCTAAAATTCTGCCATTTTCTTTTGAAACCACTATCTTGTATATGAGCGTATTTTTTAGCTCCTTAATTGTTGTTCCTATTATCTTGATAGCACGCGAATATGGCGTAACTAGAGCTGGTTTCATAGCCGCTCTTTTGGCAAGTATAGCTAATAGCTACTATAATCGCACAATGGCAGGGTATTATGATACCGATATGCTTACTATAGTCTTGCCGATGTTTGTCATCTGGTCGATGGTGCGTTTGGTGGAGCAGAAAAAACGGGTAAATTTGATATTTGTGCCTATTTTTATGCTGGTTTATATCTGGTGGTATCCTAGCTCATACTCGCTAAATTTCGCTACTATAGGTATGTTTTTGCTCTATACCTTAATTTTTGATCGAAATAATAAGCTAAACTACGAAGCACTTATCTTTATGATAATAGCTCTTACCTATATAAATTTTTACATTAAAATTTCACTTATATTAACCATCTATCTACTAATCTATTTTAGACCAAATTTATGGAACCAAAGAAGTATCGCCGCGCTTGGATTATTTGCTGTTTTGCTTTTTGCTATCACGGGTGGTCTAAATCCAATACTTTTTCAACTGAAATTTTACGTATTTAGAAGCGTACCTGAAAGCTCCGGACTGGCATTTCACTACTTTAACGTAAATCAGACCATAAGGGAGTCTGGGATAGTGGAATTTGACGTGTTTGCGCAGCGTATAAGCGGACATGTGATTACCTTTGTAGCCTCTTTGGTTGGAATAATAATACTATGCTTTAAAAAAAGATCTTTTCTTCTCGCTCTTCCTATGCTATTTTTAGGCTTTTTGGCTGTAAAGGGCGGACTTAGATTTACCATATATTCAGTGCCTGTCATGGCTATTGGATTTGGATATTTTGTAGTTTGGGCTATAAATTTATTTAAGCTCAATATATGGCTAAATAGAGGCATAATCTTAGCCATATCTATTGTTTCGATTCTGCCTTGTTTGTTTCACATATATGGCTACAAGGTTCCTACGGTGTTTTATAGGCAGGAGGTTGAGAGCCTGGATAAACTAAAGCTTGTGGCGGATAGAGAGGATTATACTCTAGCTTGGTGGGATTATGGCTATCCGATTCGCTACTATGCCGATGTTAAGAGTTTGATTGACGGCGGAAAGCACCTTGGCAGGGATAATTTCGCAGTTAGTTTTGCATTGGGGGAAAATCAAATCAGCTCAGCCAATATGGCTCGCCTTGAGGTCGAATATACGGAGCGTAATTTTACAGAGAAATTTGGCTCAAATTTAGCCAAGATGATGCAAGATTATAATGCTACAAATGCAAATGCTTTTTTAAATTCGCTAAATAACAATAATTTTAATCTGCCTAAAAAGACAAGAGATATATACTTTTATCTGCCAGATTCCATGATGCATATCTTCCCTGTTGTATTGCAGTTTTCAAGACTTGATCTGACTAGCGGAGCGGAGTATGATAATGTGCTTTTTTATATAGGCGCTCCGTACGCGATTAAAAATGAAGGTGTTGATATAGGCGGAGGTTTTATCATGTCAAATGATGCCTCAAAGCTAATTTATAATGGTGATAATGTGCCAATAAATACATATTTTGAGACCAGTTATGATGAAAAAGATAAGCTTGTGGTAAAGCCTTATAGGATAGATTCAAGTGCGAAGGTCTATGTAGTTTATATGAAGGATTATAGAAGATTTTTGGTGATTGATGAAAATGCACTAAACTCGGCTTATATTCAACTTTTTGTGTTTGAAAATTACGATAAAGAGCTATTTGAGCCGGTTGTATTAAACGGTGCGGTTAAAATTTATAAATTATTGAAATAATTAGTGTATAAAATCTAAATTTGATAAATAAAAAGGTTAATTTTAATGGCTAGAATCGGTTTTTTATCCCATGCCGATATGAGCATCTATCACTTTAGAAGCCCAATAATGCGAGCCTTAAAAGAGCTTGGACATGAAGTTTTTGCCATTTGTCCAAAGGGCGAATATGTAAAACGGCTTGAAAATGAGTTTAATTGTGTTACATACGAGCTTGACCGTGCCAGCTTAAATCCCTTTGTGGTTATTAAGAACTCAAATAGACTTAGTGAAATTTTACGCACTCTAAATTTAGACCTACTTCAAACTTCAGCCCATAAATCAAACGTATTCGGCACCTTTGCGGCTAAAAAAGCGGGCATAAAGCATATTATCAATTTAGTCGAAGGGCTTGGAAGTTTTTATATAGATAACGATTTAAAGACAAGGCTTATACGCGTAGCAATAGAAGCGCTTTATAAAAGGGCTCTAAATTTAAGCGATGCTTGCATATTTGTAAATGAGGCTGATCCAGAGTATTTTTTGAAGCAAAATTTAATCAAGCCAGAAAAGATCATAAAGATTAAAAGCGTAGGAGTAGATATTGATAAATTTGATCCAAATAGAGTCATCGGAGCAAATTTGGGCGATAAAAAAGTGGTTTTGATGATAGGTCGGGCTATGTGGCATAAGGGGGTTAGGGAATTTTATGAGGCTGCAAAAATCCTAAAACACCGCAGCGATACTCAATTTGTCTATGTCGGAGAGGGATTTGATGGCAATAAAAGCACTGCCGATGAGAGCTTTTTAAGAAGCGGGGATGTCCTTTATCTAGGTGCAAGAGACGATATTGCAGAGCTTTTAAAATCTAGCTTTTTACTTGCTCTTCCAAGCTACCGCGAGGGCTTTCCTAGGACAATTTTAGAGGCTATGAGTGTGGGCGTGCCGGTAGTTGCAAGCGATGTTGCAGGATGCAATGAAGCTGTAATAGATGCAGTAAATGGTCTTCTTTGCGAGGTAAAGAACGCCTCTGATTTAGCCAAAAAGATTGAAATTTTACTAGACGATGAAATTCTAGCCAAAAAAATGGGTACAAATGGCAGAGCAATGGTAGAAAAAGAGTTTGACGAAAGAGATATCGCTATAAAATATATTGAGGCGTATAGGAAATTTATCGATGTATAAAGCGTTTTTTAAAAGGTTTTTAGACATTTTAGGCTCCATTGTTTTGATAGTCATTACTTTGCCTATTATGATTGTGGTTGCGATTTTAATCTACTTTAAACTAAGTAAAAGCGTGATTTTTACTCAAGCTAGACCAGGACTGAATGCAAAGATATTTAAAATTTATAAATTTAAGACAATGAGTGAGGAAAGAGACGAAAATGGCGAGCTTTTGCCGGATGAACAGAGGCTAACTAAATTTGGCAAAACGATTAGAAGCCTTAGCCTAGATGAGCTTCCTCAGCTTTTTAACGTGCTAAAAGGCGATATGAGTTTCATTGGACCCCGCCCGCTTCTTATAGAATATCTACCTCTTTACAATGCTAGACAGGCTAAAAGACATAATGCAAGGCCGGGTATTACGGGGCTTGCTCAGGTAAATGGCAGAAATGCGATAAGCTGGGAGCAGAAGTTTAAATTTGACGTTGAGTATGTAGAAAATTTAAGCTTTATAATGGATGTTAAAATAGCTTTGATGACCGTTAAAAAGGTGCTTAACAGAAGCGGAGTGAGTAAAGAGGGGCATGTGACGACGGAGAAATTTGATGGAACAAACTGAAATTTATATTTACGGATGCAGCGGGCATGGCGCAGTTGTAGCCGATATCGCCGCAGAGTGCGGGTATGAGAAAATTTGGTTTTTGGATGACGTTAAATTTGACGGTAAAAATATCTTAAAATTTAGCCCTGAGCTTAAAAAGGCCGATGTTATCATAGCTATAGGCGATAATAACACTAGAAAAAAGCTTCAAGATGTCGTGCAGAAAGCTGGATTTAATGTCGTAAGCTTGATTCATCCAAGTGCGGTTATAAGTAGTAGTGCTAAAATTTGTTGTGGAGTCGTAATCATGCCAAGAGCCGTAGTAAACGCTCATGCCATCATAAAGCAGGGTGCTATCATAAATACGGCAGCTGTTGTAGAGCATGACTGTATTATCGGAGAGTTTGCGCATATCAGTCCTAATGTGGCGCTGGCCGGTAGCGTTAAAGTAGGGGATTTAAGTCATGTTGGAATTGGATCAAGCGTCATACAAAATATCAAAATCGGTGCAAATTCGGTAATCGGTGCAGGCAGTGTTGTAGTAAGAGATATAGAAGAAAATGTCGTAGCATACGGAATTCCTGCTAAAAAAATGAGAAATTTGGACTAAAATTTGATAAAAAATAATAGAATTTGAAGAAACAAAGAAGGAATAATGCAAAGAGTATTTTTAAGTCCGCCACATATGAGCGGGCGAGAGCAAGAGTATATAGCGGAAGTTTTTAAAAGCAATTATATAGCGCCACTTGGCGAGTATGTAAATAAATTTGAAAATAGCGTCAAGGATTATACAGGCGCAAAAGACGCTCTTGCACTTAGCTCGGGCACGGCTGGACTCCATCTGGCGCTTAGAGTTTTAGGCATAGAGCAGGGTGATTTTGTCCTAGTCTCTAGCTTTACATTTATAGCCTCGGTTTCTCCGATACTTTATCAAAAAGCCGCCCCTGTCTTTATAGACTCCGATGAGAGTTGGAATTTAAGTCCAAAAATGCTCAAAAAGGCCATTTTGAAGCTTCCTAAAAAACCAAAAGCCTTGATTTTGACCCATCTTTACGGTCAGGCTTGCAAGATGGATGAGATAGTTGAAATTTGTAAAAATGAAAATATTGCCATAGTAGAAGATGCCGCAGAAGCTCTTGGTGGGTTTTATGACAAAAAAGCTCTTGGCACGTTTGGAACGCTTGGAGTTTATAGCTTTAATGGAAATAAGATCATTACAACCTCCGGTGGCGGTATGCTAGTAGGAGATGAAAATTTAGTAGAAAAGGCGAGGTTTTACTCGACTCAAGCTAGAGAGCCATTTTTACACTACGAGCATGAAGACTACGGATATAACTACCGCTTAAGTAACGTTTTAGGTGCTATCGGCGTGGCACAAATGGAGGTTTTGGAAGATAGGGTAGTTAAAAAGCGTGAAATTTTTCAAAGGTATCAAGAGAGTTTAAAGGAAATTGAATTTATGCCTGAGATTAAGAACTCTCGCGGAAATAGATGGCTTGCAACAGCGCTTTTTAAAGGTAAAAACGATCACTTAAAAGTTATCGATGCTCTCTTTAAAGCAAATATTGAGAGCCGACCTCTATGGAAGCCTATGCATTTGCAGCCTCTGTTTAAAGGTGCATTGAGTTTTGTAGACGGCACTAGCGAAGATCTCTTCTCTCGCGGAATTTGTCTGCCTAGCGGTACTTCGATGAGCGATGAGAGTTTGGATTTAGTTGTTAAAATAGTGAAGGAAAATTTGTAGATGTTTAAAGCTACTAAGCTAAAGAGGCTAATATTTTTCCTAAGCTTTGATATCTTTATATTTGTAGCCTCGTTTTATTGGGCATATTTGCTTAGATTTAGCGGCATAATACCTGAATATTTTAAGGATAGTTTATATATAAACGGCTCTCTTGTGCTCTTTTTAAAGCTATTTTTTATGTGGATTTTTAAAATTTATAAGGTTCCTTGGAGGTTTTTTGGGCTAAACGAAGCTAGAAAAATTTTTCTTGTTCATATATCTTCTGTTTTGTCATTTTCTGCGATATTTTTTTTATTTTCAGATATATTTAATCCATTTCCAAGAAGTGTGATTTTAATAGATGCGGTTATCTCTTGTTTGCTTATAGGAAGTCTTAGAATTTCAAAGAGGATGTTTCTTGATTTTTCTAAAAAAGCCGATGCAGGTGAGCCTTGTATCGTAATAGGAGCTACTTCAAAGGCTTTGCATGTTTTAAAAGGGCTTAGACAAGGCTATATAGATTTTTATGCTGTAGGCGTAGTTGATGGAAGAAGCGATCTTGTAGGAACTTATTGTGATGGATTTTTAGTTCAGTCTAAAAAAGAAATTTCAAATATAATCAAAGAATATAGTGTAAAAACCGCCATAATCGCTCTTGCACTATCCCAAGACGAGCTTCAGGAGCTCTTTGACGAGCTAACCGGATACGGAATACGCGATATTAAAATTTTCTCTTTATTTGGCAAGCAGGAGATTAAGGATATATCTATTGAAGATCTTTTGGCCAGAAAGCCAAAGGATCTTAGCGATAGCGTAGCTAGAGGTTTTTTAGAGGATAAGGTGGTTTTAGTAACTGGTGCCGGAGGAAGCATAGGAAGTGAAATTTGTAAGCAGTGTTTGAAATTTGGCGTCAAAAAGCTTATAATGCTCGATAATAGTGAGTTTAATCTATATAGAGTCGGAGAGATAACAAGCTCTAATAAGACTGTTAGCAAGATGATTAATATCACTGATTTGCAGGATTTAAGAGCTATTTTTGATGAGTTTAGACCTCAAATCGTAATTCACGCCGCAGCCTATAAGCATGTGCCGCTTTGTGAAGTCAATCCTAAGGCGGCGGTTGTAAATAATATTTTAGGGACCAAATTTGTAGTTGATGTATCTATAGAATTTAGCGTAAAAAAAGTAGTCATCATCTCATCTGACAAAGCTGTGCGCCCCACAAATATTATGGGAGCTACCAAGAGAGTTTGTGAACTATATGCTTTAAATTCAAATATAAAAAATCAGACCGAGATAGTTGCGGTCAGGTTTGGAAATGTGCTTGGAAGTAGCGGAAGCGTAATACCTAAATTTAAAGAGCAAATTGCTAAAAATTTGCCTTTAACGGTTACGCATCCTGATATTACTCGTTACTTTATGCTCACTTCAGAGGCCTGTCAGCTCGTGCTTCAGGCTGCCTCCATAGCAGAAGGCGGAGAGCTGTTCGTGCTTGATATGGGTGAGCCTGTTAAGATAGCTGATCTTGCTAAAAAGATGCTGATTTTATCGAATAAAGAGCATTTGGGTATAGAATTTGTAGGATTAAGACCGGGAGAGAAGCTATATGAGGAGCTTTTGATCAATGAGGATGACGTCAGAACGAAATTTGAATCTATTTTTGTTACGGATTCTCAAATTTATGATATAAATAGATTAAATTGCGAGATAGATGAGCTACTAAACAGCGAAGATATCGCTAAAAATTTAAAAAATATAGTGCCTGAGTTTAATCATGCGCTAAATTTGAAAGGTTGAAAGTTGTTTATAAAGGATATTCAGAGATTTTCTGATGCTAGATATAAGGCAAGAGCCTATCTATGCTATCTTTTTAGTAGAAATTTGCCAAATAAGCTTCCGGGCGTTAGTTTGGATGGTATTAAAGCGGGGCTTGATAAGATAGCTCACGAGATAGAGAGCTTTGATGCTTTTTATGTGCTTGATAGCAACGGAATACAGATCGAAGACTCTATGAGTCTAAACAAAGAATATTGTGCAGGCAAAGGTGAAAATAGAAGTAATAAGGCATATTATTATAGAGCGGTTAGAGAGAAGCGCTGCATATTAAGCGATCCATATCCTTCGACTCTGACAAATGAGCTTTGCGTCACAGCCTCTACGCCGATTTATGATGAAAAAAATGAGCTCAAATTTGTAGTTTGTGTCGATATCTCTTTGGATAATGTTTTAGAATTGATTGCTCCTGGCGTGGCTGAGGGGTATTTTGGTAAATTTTTAAAATGCATATATTCCGCATTCGCGGTTGCCCTTTTTATGGTCTCTGCATTTTTGTTTATATATGGCGTGAGCAGATTTTTATCCAATAGCCTTATGAATATCAATGTTGAAGAGATGTTTGAAACAACTATAGTTCTAACTCTTGCTTTGGCGATTTTTGATCTGGTTAAGGCGATTTTTGAAGAGGAGGTGCTTGGCAAAAGCAACCAAAGCGATGATCCTGACAACAATAAGACCATGGTTAGATTTATCGGCTCTATTATTATTGCGCTTGCCATAGAGGCTCTTATGCTCGTGTTTAAATTTGCTATTACAGCTCCTGATCACATAATAAACGCTATCTATCTTATAGCCGGCGTTGCTATGCTGATGGTTGCTCTTAGTATTTATCTAATATCTGTTAAAAGTAAGGCAAATAAATGAGCGCAACTATAGGTATAATCGATTATGAGGCTGGAAATTTAAGAAGTGTTTTAAACGCTTTTAAATTTTTAGGATTTGATGCAAAGCTTGTTAAAAACTGCGATGAGGTTTTAAAATTTGATAAGATTATTTTGCCGGGAGTCGGGGCTTTTGCGTTGGCAATGGAGAAATTAAGGGCTAAATCCTTAGATCAAGCCATAGTGGAATTTGCGGATAGTGGAAAGCCTTTTTTAGGCATCTGCCTTGGTATGCAACTACTTTTTGATGAAAGTGAAGAGTTTGGGTTATCTAAAGGGCTTGGGATAATAGAGGGCAGGGTAAAGAAATTTGATCAAGACCGTATGAACAATGGCCTAAAGATACCACATATTGGCTGGAATACGATAAATTTTAGTAAAAATTCGGTAATAAACAGAAACTTAAAACGTAGTGAATATTTATACTTTGTACACTCGTATCACGTGGTTTGCGATGATAAATTTGCTCTTGGATATAGCGAATATGGCCATAAATTCGTAAGTGCCGTTTGTAAAGATAATATTTACGGCTTTCAGCCTCATCCTGAAAAGAGTCAGGATGTCGGGCTTAAAATTTTAGAAAATTTCGGGAGGCTTTAATGGAAATTTTTCCTGCAATAGACTTAAAAGAGGGCAAGGCGGTAAGACTTAGTAAGGGTGTGATGAGTAGTGCTAAGATATATTCTGATAGACCGGAAGAGCTTGCTAGAAAGTTTGAGGATTTAGGAGCTAAATGGCTTCATCTAGTCGATTTAGATGGCGCTTTTGCCGGAGAGGCTATAAATTTAAAAACAGTAGAAAAGATAGTTAGGGCTACAAATTTAAAGATAGAACTTGGTGGCGGAATAAGAAACGAAGAGCGTATCAAAAGCTACATAAATAGCGGCATTACTAGAGTGATTCTTGGCTCAATAGCTTTAAAAGATCCTGATTTTGTAAAAGAAGCGGCCAAAAAATATAGGGTAGCAGTTGGCATAGATGCGGTAGATGGTTATGTGGCGACCGAGGGTTGGGCGGATGTATCGACTATGAAAGCAACTGATTTAGCCCTTAAATTTGCAGACGCAGGAGTCGAGGCGATAATTTGCACTGATATTGGTAAAGACGGTATGCTCAGCGGAGTTAATGTCGAATTTACGGTTGATATAGCTAGATCTAGCGGTATAGACACTATAGCAAGCGGAGGAGTAAAAGACATCGGCGACATAATAGCCCTTCAAAAAACCGGTCAAGTATTTGGCGTCATAGTAGGCAAAGCTTATTATGAGGGCAGGATAGATCTCAAAGAGGCGCTTAAATTAACTATCTAAAATTAAAGTTTATTTAAATATAAAATTTGATAAAATAGACCAAAATTTTAAAAGGAATGATTGTGAAAATATTAGTAGTAGACGATAGTTCTACGATGAGAAGAATTATAAAAAACACTCTGCAAAGGCTCGGTCATCAAGATATTTTAGAGGCTGAAAATGGTCTTGAAGCTTGGCAGCTACTAACTCAAAATAGTGATATAGATATACTTATAACCGACTGGAATATGCCTGAAATGAACGGACTCGAGCTTGTAAAAAAAGTTCGAGCAGAGCAAAAATATGTAGATATGCCTATCATAATGGTTACTACAGAAGGCGGTAAAGCGGAGGTTATAACGGCTTTAAAAGCGGGTGTAAACAACTATATAGTTAAACCTTTTACACCTCAAGTTCTAAAAGAGAAGCTTGAAGACGTTATCGGTTAATGCAAAATTCTCCTTTGAAAGAAAAATTTTATGAGCTAAGTGTTGTTTCTAACAATGCTTGCGATTTATTACTAGATCTTGTTTTTGCCTTTGGAATAACCTGTGTAGAAGAGATTGAAAATGGATTTATAATCAGAGATGAGGACGATCTTAGCGGGATTCAATTTGGCTTAATTGAGTATGTAAAAGCGGCTGAAAAATCTCTTGATAAAAAGATCGATCTTAAGCTTGATTTGCAGGTTAAAGAAAATAAAGATTGGATTAATGAATATAAAAAAAATGTTAAGCCCATCAAGCTTGGTAAATTTTATATACGTCCAAGCTGGGAAAATCCTAGAGAAGATCTTTTGAATATTATAATAGATCCTGCCTTGGCATTTGGCTCCGGACATCACGAGAGTACAAGCGCTTGTATAAGTTTTTTGCAAAAATATGCAAAAGAAGGAATGAGTGCTATTGATGTTGGTTGTGGAAGCGGTATTTTAAGCATAGCATTGGCAAAACTTGGATGCAATGTAGATGGTTGCGATACGGATGAGCAGGCAACTTACAGTTCTAAACAAAATGCAGAGTTAAACGATGTTAAATTTAATAAAATTTGGACTGGCTCCATATCAAATTTAGACGCTAAATACGATATTGTTGTGGCCAATATCATAGCTGATGTTATATTAATATTAAAAAATGATTTGATAAAATTACTCAAAGATGGTTCTTATCTGATTTTAGCAGGTGTGCTAGAAAAATATAAAGAGCGTATCCTAGAGGTCTTTGCTTCACTTAAGCTTGTTGAATTAAACACGCAAAATGAGTGGAGTAGCTTCGTATTTCAAAAATAATTTTTAAGGGACATAATGAACAATAAAAGATTCGATGAAGATAGAAATTCAAATAATAATAATGGCAATAACGGATTTTTTAATAAGAATCCGATTTTTATTTTTGCTATTTTTGCTATCGTTATTATTTTGGTATTTAGAGGTTTTACAGACAATATGGAGATGAGCGGTTCATTTGGAGGTCAAACAGCTACTAAGAGTGTGACATATTCTGAATTAAAAGAGATGATTAAAAACAAGCAAATTTCTCAAGTAGGAATTGCAGAAACGTCCATTAAAGCACTTGGCAATATGGGAGATGGCAGAAGCGTATTTATAGCAAAACGAGTGAACGACCCGACTTTGGTTCCTTTGCTTGAAGAAAACAAGATACCTTATGGCGCGTATAGCGAGACGAACTGGTTTAGCGAACTGCTATTTTCTTGGGTGCTTCCTATATTCATATTCTTTGGAATTTGGATGTTTCTTGCAAGCAGAATGCAAAAAAACATGGGCGGAGGCATACTCGGTATGGGAAGCTCCAAAAAGCTTGTGAATTCAGAAAAGCCAAAGGTGAAATTTACCGATGTAGCGGGCGTTGAAGAGGCTAAGGAAGAAGTTAAAGAGATAGTTGATTTTCTAAAGCATCCTGATAGGTATATAAATTTGGGAGCCAAAATTCCAAAAGGTGTGCTTTTGGTTGGACCTCCGGGTACGGGTAAAACGCTTCTTGCAAAAGCTGTTGCAGGAGAAGCGGATGTGCCGTTTTTCTCGGTTTCCGGTTCAAGCTTTATAGAGATGTTTGTGGGTGTTGGTGCAAGCCGTGTTCGCGATCTTTTTGAAAATGCCAAAAAAGAAGCCCCTGCGATCGTCTTTATCGACGAGATAGACGCCATAGGTAAAAGCCGTGCTGCAAGCGGTATGATAGGTGGAAATGATGAAAGAGAGCAGACTCTAAATCAGCTTCTAGCTGAGATGGATGGCTTTAGCTCGGATGCTTCTCCTGTTATAGTTTTGGCTGCGACAAACCGCCCTGAAGTGCTTGATGCCGCGCTTTTAAGACCCGGAAGATTTGATAGACAAGTGCTTGTTGATAAGCCAGATTTTAAAGGAAGAATCGATATCTTACGCGTGCATATGAAAGATATCAAACTTGATCCAAATGTGGATATCGAGGAAATCGCTCGTATGACTGCAGGACTTGCAGGAGCCGATCTTGCAAATATTATAAACGAGGCTGCGCTTCTAGCGGGAAGAAAAGAGAAAAATTATGTCGAGCAAAAAGATCTGGTTGAAGCAGTTGAGCGCGCTATTGCAGGACTTGAAAAGAAATCAAGACGTATAAATCCAAAAGAAAAGCGTATTGTAGCATATCATGAAAGCGGGCATGCGCTGATTTCAGAAACTACGAAAGGTGCCGATAAGGTAACGAAAGTTTCTATTATACCTCGTGGGCTGGCGGCTCTTGGATATACGCTAAATACTCCCGAAGAGAATAAATTTATGATGCAGCGCCATGAGTTAATCGCTCGCGTTGATGTGCTTTTAGCAGGAAGAGCTGCCGAAGAGGTCTTTATAAAAGAGATTTCGACAGGTGCCGGCAACGACCTTGAGCGCGCAACAGACATATTAAAAGCTATGGTATCGGTTTATGGAATGAGTGATGTTGCCGGACTTATGGTACTTGAGAAACAAAGAAATACATTTTTAACGGGTGGGCAAAGTATTAAAGACTATAGCGATAAGATGGCTGAAAAGGTTGATGAATTCGTTAAGAGTACGCTTGAAGCCAGATATAATGAGGTTTTGCAAACCCTTAGAACGTATAGCGGTGCTATCGAAAAGATGGTTGAGGCTCTATACGAACAAGAGACGATCGAGGGCGCCAAGGTTAGAGAGATTATAAAAGCTTATGAAAATGAAAACGGACTTCCTAGTCGTCTTATTGAAGAGCATAATGATAGCGAGCAAAAGTCTTAGAACGGAGTAGAGTGTGGAGATTGTCGCTAAGCAGGGCTATAAATATATACTAATTTTTAGTTTTTTATTTTTATCGTCGGTGTTTTTTGACACTCTCTGGGCTCTGTCTTTAACACTTTTTATTATCACCCTTTTTATTTTTAGAAACCCTAAAAGAGAGAAGGGAAGTAACGACGAATACGCTATTTTAAGCCCTATTGACGGCAAAGTAAAAAGCATTAGGAGAATTTCTTATTTAGGAGATGATTCTATTGAGATTGTTATCTGCAAATCAATTTTAGGATCAGGTTCTCTTAAAGCTCCTTGCGATCTTAAGCTTGTTGAATTAAGGCGAAGACATGGGCTATTTTTATGCAGTACTATGAAGTCTTCAAATTCTTTAAATGAAAGAGCTTTATATCTTTGTAAGCATGGAAATTTAAAGATAGCCATACGCACTATAGCGGGGGCTTTAAGCAGAAGCTTATCAGTTGAGAAATTTGAGGATTTAGAAGCTGGGGATAAATTCGGGTTTATAGGAGATGGACTAGTTGTGTTGATACTGCCTGCCAATGCTCGCATAAGTGCTGCTATAGGAGATAGTGTAAAGGCGACTTGTAGCGTAATTGGATTTTTTAATCATGAGGATAGAAGATGAGAGAGAATGACAAACTTCAGCTTATGTATATATTTCCAAATTTATTTACCGCAGCTAGTGCATTTTTGGGTGTCATTAGTATTATTGCTTCTGTAAATGGACAATATTTTAAAGCGATAACATATATAGTATTTTCTCTTATTCTTGACGGACTTGATGGTAGGGTAGCCAGACTTACTAAGACTACTTCGAAATTTGGAGTAGAGTTTGATAGTCTCGCAGATATTGTAGCATTTGGTGTTGCTCCTGCTATGCTATTTTATTTTTCGGTAGGGCAAAATTTTGGACGATTAGGCTCTCTTGTTGCAGCGCTTTTTGTAGTGTTTGGTGCTATTAGACTTGCTAGATTTAATGTGATGACGGGCACATATGAGCCTTCGGTATTTATTGGTCTTCCTATACCAACAGCCGCTATTGTAAGCGCTTTTTGGGTTGGGCTTAGTTTAGAATATAGTTTTGCTAGAAGCGCCGAGTGGTTTTTGCTAATACTTCAGTCCGTTCTTTCTGTATTGATGGTTAGTAATATACGTTATCCAAGCTTTAAAAAAATAGATTTAAAACAGGCTAATTTTTTAAAAATTTTAATAATTTTAACTATTATATGCTCTTTGCTCTATATATATCCCATAGAAGTTCCTGCGGCTTTAATGACTATTTACGTTTTTTATGGTATAGTTAGATTTATCTATATGTTTATCAAAAAGAATCCTAAATTTAAAAAGGAGAGCGAATGAGTATCGATTCTGGCATATATTTCATCCAAATTTTCTTTCAAATTAAACACGCTCTGCTGCTGCGCTAAGCAGCTACTACTCACTCTTAAACTCATTAAATTTACAAATTTCAAAAAACTTAACAAGGATCTAAAATGAATAATAATAAAATAATTATATTTGATACCACATTAAGAGATGGTGAGCAAAGCCCTGGTGCCTCGATGAATACGGAGGAAAAGTTAAGAATAGCTCTTCAACTTGAGCGCCTTGGAGTGGATGTGATGGAGGCCGGGTTTGCTGCAGCAAGCCCGGGAGACTTTGATGCGATAAATCAGATAGCAAAGCAGTCTTCAAATATTACTGTTTGTTCTCTTGCAAGAGCCGTAGAAAGAGATATCAAAGCTGCCGGAGAGGCTATATTTCCTGCTAAAAAAAAGAGAATCCATACATTTATCGCTACAAGTCCGATTCATATGGAGTATAAGCTTAAGATGAAATCTGACGAAGTGATACACCGTGCTGTTGAAGCTGTAAAATATGCTAAAACATTTTGTGATGACGTTGAGTTTAGTTGCGAGGATGCGGGTAGGACTGAGCTAGGATTTATGAAAGAGATTTGTGAGGCTGTTATACAGGCAGGAGCAAAGACTATAAATTTACCTGATACCGTTGGGTATCGATTGCCAAACGAGCTTACGGCTATGATAAGTGAGATGGTGAAATTTATAAATGGAAGAGCGATAGTTTCGGTTCATAATCATAATGATTTAGGGCTTGCTACGGCTAATTCTTTAGCTGCGGTAATGGCTGGAGCTAGGCAAGTGGAGTGTACCTTAAATGGACTTGGAGAAAGAGCCGGTAATGCAAGCTTAGAAGAGATTGTTATGGCTATAAAGACGCGTCAGGATATCTTTGCCCCACTATATACAGATATAATTTGTAAAGAAATTTATCCTAGCTCTCGCCTTGTGGCAACCATAACAGGTATAGAGCCTCAGCCAAATAAGGCTATAGTTGGCAAAAACGCCTTTGCTCACGAAAGCGGAATCCACCAAGACGGTGTGTTAAAGCATAAAGAGACCTATGAGATAATCTCAGCAGAAAGTATAGGGCTTGAGAAAAACTCTTTGGTTCTTGGTAAGCATTCAGGACGTCACGCTTTTAAAGATAAACTAATAAGTCTTGGTTTTGAGCTTGATAGCGAGGCGCTAAATGAAGCATTTGAAAAATTTAAAGATCTAGCCGATAAGAAAAAAGAGGTATTTGATGATGATATCCGCGCCCTTGTTACTAGCGAATTTATTAAAATTCCGCAAGCTTACGAGATAGTAACTTTAAGTCAAAATAACTGCAATAAAGGGCTTGCAAGTGCTGCTGTAACGATAAAGCATAAGGATGAGTTTATTAGCGATGCGGCTCTTGGAAATGGAACAGTAGATGCGATATTTAAGGTTATTGATCGCATAAGTAAGATAAATGGAGTATTAAAAGACTATAAAGTAAGTGCGGTTAGCCAGGGTAAAGATGCTTTGGCTAGCGTTATAGTTAAGGTCGAATTTGATAAAAATAACGCTGTTATAGGGCATGGGCTTGATATAGATACTATGATGGCTAGTGCGAAGGCCTATGTAGGTGCGTTAAATAGCTTTATTAGGATCAAAAATTTAAGTAAATAGATATAATCTAAAAATTAGCTCGCAACCACTCAGGTTGCGAGCTAATTTAATTTTATTCTAAAACAGGGTCGTCTCCAAATTGATTAGGGCCTATTGTTCCACGCTTTACAAACCATATTATAAGTATGATTATCCCTATAATCGGTATTAAAAACAGAAGATAAAACCAGCCACTTTTATTGATATCGTGTAGTCTTCTTACGGAGACAGAAATAGTTGGCAAAAAAAGCACTAATACAGATATGGTATAAAATATTGAAGAATTTATCGTTGTGTCTATTATGCTTGCAAATATGTATATGAGCACATTAAAAAGTGCGAACCACCAATACTCAGACCTAGATGCTCTGCCATGAAATGTTGCATAGTTGCTAAAGCAATTTTTTATAGATTGAGAAAAAGTCATTGATTATCCTTGATTAAAAAATATTACTTATATTTTATAAAAACAACTAAAAAATTAAAATAATAAAATTAAAGTAATAAAAATTTATATAAAATATTTAATTTGCAAGTGTCCTTATTAAGAATAAGCACATTATATTGATATTTAGTAATAAAATTTATTATAATGCCAATAGAAAATTTAATACAAGGAGATTACTGTGAGAAAGTTAGGTTTTATTGTTTTTGCAGCACTTCTTGCACTATCGGCTCATGCAAGAACCAATGAATCAATGGCAATGGAGTTAAGAGTAGACGGTAAAATCATAGAGTCTATGCCTTTTGAACACGAAGCTTGCGTAAAGGATAAGGTTTGGTCATCTTGCAAGCAGATTGGTTCGTACTATGATTTCGGAAGACCGGGCGTTGCAAGCGATCCGCAAAAGGCTATTATGTATTATAGATTGTGTTGCGACTTAAATGATCAAGACAAAATGTGCTGTGAAAAGGGCTATGCAAAAGAGCTTAAAGAAAAACGTGAAGCGGCTTGCAAGGCGAATGACGCTGCAAGTTGCGGTAAGCTCGCAGTCTCTGCCTATGACAAAAAGGACTTTGAAGCTTCGTTTAAGTACGCAAAAAAGGGTTGTGAACTCGGCAAGGACGAGGATGCTTGCACATATCTTGCCTATATGTACTACTACGGTCAGGGCGTAGAGAAGAATTATGAAAAGGCGTTTGAGGTCTATAACGGCTTGTGTGAAAGAGGAGTGTATAGTATGTGCCCTACGGTGAGCTTTTTTTACACCGATGGTATAGGTGTGAAAAAAGATATCAAAAAAGGCAAAGAAGTTTTAGAGAAAATTTGCCCTGATAAGTATCCGGAAGCTTGCGGCAGCTTAGGAGAGCTTTATGAAAGCGACAAATACGGCATGAAAGATGAGAAAAAGGCGAACGAGCTATTTTCTATCGCTTGCAAACACAACAGAAAAAGCAAGGCTTGCGAAAAGCTAGGCAAAACCACAAGCGAGGAGATAGCTTGCGAAAACAAAGATCCGCATTCTTGTTATATGGCGGCGAACGCTTATCAAAATGATCCTCAAAAAATGCTGTATTATTACGATAAAGCTTGCGAATACGGATATAGCAACGGTTGCTTTGGAGCTGCCGCTCTTAGCCAACAAGATGCTAAAAAAGCAATGGAGTATGCATACAAAGCTTGCAAATTACATAGAGTTGATGCTTGCGAGTGGCTAATGCAAATTTCAACACAGGCTTGCCAAGCCGGCAATCAGGAAGGTTGCAATTGGGTGGAGAGGATTAAAACGGGTAAATAATTTACCGATATGAGCCGTTTGCTAAATTTGGCAAACGGCTTTGATGATGTGAACCATTAATGTATTCAAATGATTCTTAAAATAATATATTAAAGTTAATGCTTTAACATAAAATCAAAAAATTTGCTTTTGAATTTAGTATCTTTGATTAGATTGTATTGTATTACAGCAGCATCTATATTGCCGATCTCTTGGTATAAGAGTGCAAGTGCCAGCCTACTTTCAAAAGCGTTTGGATCGGTTAGCTTTGATAGTTCCAAAAGAGCGATTGCATTTTGAGGGTGATTGGAGCCTATTGCAGCCACAGATGTTAGAAACAGTGTTCCTGCGTCAGTAATCTTAAACTCATCTATGATTTTGTTATATATTTGATAGCTCTCTTCGAAATCGTTAGTAAAAATATCGATATATGCGAGAGTTTGTAGTAAATTTATATCATTTTGATTACCGTTTGCGATTAGTTTTTTAAGCTTTTCTCTCTCGTAGTTAAGTAGTCCTGAAATTTGAAGAAGTTTGATGTATTGTTCTTTGATAATGTTTGCGCCGTGATAAAAAGCTGCTTCATTTAGCTCTTTATTGTGAAAATAGATTTGGATTTGGCGCACATACTCTTTGATATTACTATCTTTAAATTTGGATATAAAGCTTAAAATATTTGATATTACGTCATCTGGAAGCTTTGATTTTAAAATTTCACTCTTTGCGATAAAGTCCTTATCTCTATTTGCAATTTTAGCTATTATCGCGTCAAATGCTAAATTTATAGCGCTCTCTTCCTTTTCTTCTTCAAGCCATCTTATTAGTGCGTTTTGATTTCCGGAGATGAGCTCTATTAAGGCCTTGTACAAATTCACTTCTTTTATATTCGGATCTTGCGCTAAATTTTCAGTTATCTCTTTAATAAATTTTGTGTTATTAATGCTATTTATGTCGTTTGATATTGCACCAAAAACTCCGGCAAGATGATTCGTTGGATCAAGGTGATAACTTGTAATAAAGTGCTTTGCCGCAAGAGAGAAGTTGCCAAGTTGAGCGTAACTTAAAGCAAGGTTATAGTGAAGCACTGAGTGTTCCGGATAGATTGAAATAAGCTTTGCAAAATGCGCATTTGCCTCTTTTAGTTTGTAGTTTAAAGCGCTTGCTATGGCTTTTGATATTTCTAAATTTACCTTTGATATCATTCCGCTTGTATTTAGGTAGTTGCTTGCTGCGCTTGCATCATCTAAAAACAGACTAATTCCACCTTTTCTTATGTAGTTTATCGTTTGGCCAGGATCAAAAACTTTGTAAGGTGCGAAATAAAACAAGACCTCATATCTTCTGGTTTTGTCAAAAAATATATCGTTTTTAAAATGCATTTGAGCTAAATTTACATCAAATAGTTCCGGTTTTAGTATCGTTTTAATCGGAAAATTATTATTTAAGAATAACGGATCTTTTAAAAAGACCATTTTTAGCCCATCGGCTGCACCCGGATAGTTATTTGTTTTAATATCTATTAAAGCCAGTATTGAGTCGATTTTATCAGTGTTGCTTTCACTTTTAAGAGCGATATTTAGCTTGTTTCTAGCCTTCTCATACTCCCCTTCTTTAGCGTAAAGCATACCAAGGGTCAAACTTGCATCAAATTCCCTTTGTTTTTCTAGTAGTTCTATAGCCTCTTTGTTTTGATTTAAATAGCTTAAAATTTTTGCACTAAGGTACTCATATTTGTCTTTATAGTGTCCGTTGACAGGATGGGAAAGTGCTCGCAAAGCCTCTATATAATGACTCTTGTAGTAGTTTATAAGTGCATAGTAGTAGTTATAAAGTGGAGAATCTGACTCATCTTGAAGAAATGAATTTGCTAAATCTATATAGTATTGAAAATTTTGCTTGTTATTAAGCTCTAGTGAGCATACAGCCGCATTTATAGCACTTACTGCTATATTTTCTTTGTTGTTGATCGCTTTTTTAAATGACTCTAGCGCATCATCAAATTTTTGTTGTCTCATTTGAGATACGCCTAAGTTGTAGTTTGATAAAGACTCGTTAAAAATTGCTATGTTTTCATAAATTTTAAGCGCTTCAAATTTATTGCCCTTTTCGTATAAGATATTAGCCTTTTGTATCATGTCATCGATCTTTGAAGCGCCAAATTTCTGCACTTCAAAGCGGTCTTCGATTTCTCTTGCGAGTTTAGACGGATCAATATCTGAACTCTTATCTTCTTTGAAAACAAAAAATAAAATTATAGCTATTAGTATAGCCGATACTAAGGCTACAATTGCGACGATTATTAAAAGCTTTTTTTTGCTTTTTTTGACTACGATCTTCTCAGGCTGATCTGATTTGGCTTGCTCCTCTTGCAAACTATCAAGGGAGATAAGCCCTTCATCTTGAGGTTTTTCGTTTTTTGATTCGTCGGCTTCCTCTAGTATGACTACATTTTCTTCAGCCACTACATATACCTTTTAAGAACTTCCGGAATTTCGATCGTGCCGTCGCTTTTTTGGTAGTTTTCCATGATGGCTATGAGTGTTCTGCCTACGGCTAGGCTTGAGCCGTTAAGCGTGTGAACGAGTGTGTTTTTCTTACCGTCTTTAAAGCGAATTTTAGCTCTTCTTGCTTGAAAATCACGAGTGTTTGAAACCGAGCTTATCTCTCGGTATCTATTTTGCCCCGGCAACCAAACTTCAAGGTCGATGGTTTTTGCTGCGCTAAAGCCAAGATCTCCGCTGCAAAGAAGCAGATGTCGGTGTGGCAAGCCAAGCGAAGTAAGCAGGTCGCTAGCACACGCCACCATGTCCTCAAATACTTTTTCGCTTTGATCAGGCGCGGTTATGCTTACAAGTTCTACCTTTTCAAACTGGTGTTGGCGTATCATGCCGCGCGTATCTTTGCCCGCAGAGCCCGCTTCTTGGCGAAAGCAAGCCGAGTAGCAAGTCATCTTTATAGGTAGGTTGCCGGCATCGATGATTTCGTCGTTATATAAATTTGTAACGGGAACTTCGCTGGTTGGGATTAGATATAGATCTTCGTCGCGAATTTTATAAAGATCTTCTTCAAATTTTGGCAGCTGTCCCGTGCCGTAAAGCGTGCGAGAATTTACTAAAAACGGCACATTTACCAGCTCAAATCCGCGAGACATATTAAAATCAATCATATAATTAACAAGCGCTCTGCTAAGCTTTGCACCGTCTCCCTTTAGTACCGTAAATCGGCTTCCCGCAAGCTTTGCTCCGCGCTCAAAATCAAGCCAACCAAGCTTCTCGCCAAGCTCGTAGTGCTCCTTTGGCTCGAAGTCAAATTTGCGCGGCTCAAGCACTTTTTTAAGCTCGACATTATCATCCTCGTCTTTTCCAAAAGGCACGTCATCATCGGTGATATTTGGCACGCCCGAAGCTATGCCGTCAAGCTTTTCGTCAAGCTCGCGAACCACTTTTTCAGCATCATTCATCGCGACTTTATTTGAATTTAGCTCCTCTTTAAGCGCGCTTACGTCTTCGCCGTTTCTTGCTTTGATGCCAAGCTCCTTGCTTTTAGCGTTTTGGATAGCTTGAAGGCTTTCTAAATTTTGGCGTTTTGTTTTAAGTTCGTTAAAGGTTGCTAAAAGTTCGCTTAGAACCTCTTCTTTTATCTTTTTTCCTCGTAGTTTTGATACGAATTCATCGTAGTTTGTTTCAAGTAGTTTTAAATTTATCATTCTAATACCTATCTATAAATTCCCGTTGCTTCACGCACTCTTTCAATGAGCGGAAGTGCTACTTCGCGAGCCTTTTTTGCGCCCGCTAACAATATCTCATTTACGTCGTCTTCGTGACTTAAGTAGTATTCGTATTTTTGCCTTGCTGAAGCGAAATACTCCCACACCAATTCGTTTAGATACATTTTAAAGTGTCCATGACCTTCACCGCCGCGCTCGTAACGCTCTTGCAGCACTTTTTGTCCGCTTTGGTTTAAAAACAACTTTGCTATATTATATACATTGCAGGTTTGCCATTGCTTAGGGGCTTCAAGCGGTTCGGATGAGGTTGTTATAGAGCCGATTTGCTTTTTAAGCGCTTTTGCATCGCTAAAGATGTCTATCGTGTTTCCGTAGCTCTTACTCATCTTGGCTCCGTCCGTTCCTGGCACGGTTGCGACGTTTTCATCGACTTTGCTTTCGGGTAGAGTAAAAATTTCTCCATGTTCGTTGTTAAATTTAATAGCTATGTCGCGGGCTATCTCAACGTGCTGAATTTGATCTTTGCCGACAGGAACGATGTTTGCGCTAAATAGCAAGATATCGGCAGCCATAAGCACGGGATAGCTAAAAAGCCCGTGATTTGCGCTTATGCCTTTTGCTGTTTTGTCTTTGTAGCTGTGAGCGCGTTCAAGCAGTCCTATCGGAGTGTATTGGCTTAGCACCCAATATAGCTCAAGCACCTCTTTTACGTCGCTTTGCACCCAAAACACGCTTTTGTTGGGATCAATACCAAGCGCAAGAAACGCACATGCCGCTTCAAAGGTATTTTGCTTAAGTCTGCTCGCCTCGCTAACCGAGGTCATGGCGTGGTAGTTTGCGATAAACATAAACATATCGCTGCTATCTTGTGCATCAACCATTTGCTTTATCGATGCGAAATAGTTGCCAAGATGCAGCTTGCCCGAGGGCTGAAGTCCCGTTAATACTCTCAAATTTCTATCCTTTTTGCCTGTCTTTAAATTTTTTAATAATCTCTTTTGCTATTTTTTCAGGGGTTTTACCTTCGACATCGATGGTGATATCGGCTTTTTTCTCGTAAATTTTCTTTCTTGTTTTAAATAGCTCTTTTGCTTTGTCTATATCTTTTAAAAGCGGACGTTTAGCAAATTTCTTCTGGGCGTTTTGGCTATTTTCTATGCGTTTTATTATGCCCTCAAAGCTTGATTTAAGATATATAACAGTGCCGATTTTGTTTAAATTTTTAACGTTTACAAAGCCTCCGCCACCTGCTATCACGCAGTTTTGTACGTTAGCGGCTAAATTTTTAGCGACTAATCGCTCTTGCTTTCTAAAATACTCTTCGCCCTTTGTCTCAAAAATTTCGCGAATTTTTAAATTTTCGCTACTTTCGATAAGATCGTCCGTATCAAGCATGAGTCGCTTTAGTCTTTTGCAAAGCTCCCTTGCGACCGTTCCTTTTCCAACGCCCATGAAGCCGATTAAGACTAAGTTACTGCTCATCTTTTTCCTCGCTGCTTCTGTTTTTTGGTATGAGCACGACAGGAACGCCGTTTAGATCAAATCTTTCGCGCAGTTTGTTTGTAAGATAGCGTTTATAGCTAAAGTGAAGCGCGCGCGGACGATTCATAATAAGAGCTATCTTAGGCGGCGCAAAGCCAAACTGCACGGCATAATAAATCCTAACACTCTTGCCTTTTTCACGCGGTATCGGGTGGATTTTGGTAGCTTCTTCGATGAGTTCGTTTAGCTTTGAAGTCTGAATTTTTTGAGTGAAATTTTTATAAACTTCAAAGATGAGCGAGTAAATTTTATGCACTCTCTTGCCGCCAAGCGCACTAACGCTGATTATCGGCGCGTATGTTAGAAATTTAAACTTATCTTTGATGATCTTTTTCATCTCGTCAAACTCTACTTCGCTTTTGTCCCATTTGTTTAGCACGATTATCACGCCGAGGTTAAATTTGCTCGCAAGCCCTGCGATACGCTCATCAAGCTCGGTTAGAGGCTCGCTAGAGTCAAGCACGAGCAGAGCGATATCGGTGTTTTCAAGCACGCTTTCTGTTCTATTTAGCGCGTATCTTTCGATGCCTTCTATCTTGCCGCGCCTTCTGATGCCTGCGGTATCGACAAATTCTATTACCCTATCTTCATAAACAAATGTTTCATTTACAGGATCTATAGTAGTGCCCGCCACATCGCTAACTACGGCTCTTGCATCCTTAACCAAAGCGTTTAAAAGCGAGCTTTTGCCCACATTTACGCGGCCTATAATTCCTACTTTTATATTTTTTGATTCGAAATTTTGCTCTTGGATAGTATCGCTAAATTCGCCCTCTTCATCGAAATTTTCTAAAAATTCGTCAAAATCATCATCCAAGTCGGGTCTGATCTCGTCTTTAAGGTGTTTATAAATCCAGTCGCTAAGCTCATCTACTCCCGCATTGTGAGTGACGGATATGCTAAAAATATCTTTTGCGCCGAAGCTATCAAATTCCCAAGCTCGCTGCTCGTCTTTTTTGCTATCTACTTTATTTACGACAAGTGCGGTCGGCAAATTTAGCTTTAAAAGTGCATAAAACATAGCCTTATCTTCATCGTCTGGGAAATTTTTGCCGTCCACCATGTAGATAATCGCGTCTGAATTCTGCGCCTCTTTGAGGGTTTTTTCCTTAACGTTTCTAAAAAGCTCGCTACTGTCATCAAGTCCGCCGCTATCTACCAAAATACATTGCCTATCATCTATGGTGATCTGGGCTTTGTTCGTGTCGCGAGTGGTTCCGCTTACGTCCGAAGTGATAGCTATGCGCCTTTTTGCCAAGCGATTAAAAAGCGAACTTTTACCTACGTTTGGCTTTCCGACAAGTATGATTTTTTGCACTTTATATTCCTTTAAATTTCGCTATTATACAAATTTTTGCCTGCGATGTTTATAAATTTAAGCCGTTTTGCACTACAATACGCTCAAATTTTAAAAAGGTTATGGGGTTGTTGCATAAATTTTTAATGAGGCATTTGGGCACTTATTATATGATTATCGCTTGTATGCTTTTTGCGATAACGGGAGCTCTTGCAAAAGTAATAAGTGCCGATATGCCGTCTATCGAAGTTGTCTTTTTTAGAAATTTGATCGGCCTTGCGATGATCGTTTATTCGCTTTATAAAAAGCCTGCGCATCAAAAGGGCGGACATCCGTATCTGCTCATATTTAGAGGAGTTATCGGCACGCTTGCGCTATTTGCGTTTTTTTACAACATCGCTCATATAAATTTAGGCGCTGCATTTACTTTTTCTAAGACCAGCCCGATATTTACCGCGCTTCTTGCCGCGATGTTTATGGGCGAGAAGTTAAGCTCGCGCGGTTGGATGGCGATATTTATCGGATTTGGCGGAATTTTGCTTATCATTCAGCCTGAACTTGGCATCTCAAAGACCGATTGGCTTGGAATTTGGAGCGGAGTAGGGGCTGCGATGGCATATACGAGCGTTAGAGAGCTTAAAAAGAGCTATGATACTCGCGTTATAGTCTTTTCTTTTATGGGGTTTGGCACGGTTCTTCCTATCGTTTTTATGGCTCTGGCGGAATTTATCCAGATAGATGGCTTTGAATTTTTGTTTTCCAAATTTGTCCTGCCTGATACTAAAAATATCTTTTTGATCGTTTTAATGGGCGTTGCGGGGCTTTACTTTCAGATGTATCTTACTAAAGCTTATGCAGCAAGTAAAAAGGCCGGCACGGTTGCGGCTGTAAGCTACGCCGACGTCATCTTTACCATTATCATCGGGTATTTTATGGGGGATGGGCTGCCAAACACTGTTGCATTTTTGGGTATAATTCTAGTAATTCTTAGCGGAATTATAGTGGTAAAGGAGAAATAATGATACTAATCGCAGGGCCTTGCGTCATCGAGAGCGAAGAGCTTGTGTTTGACGTGGCAAAAAGGCTTGTGAAATTTAATGAAGATAATAGGATGGAGTTTTATTTTAAATCAAGTTTTGATAAGGCAAATCGCACGAGTATAAGTAGCTTTCGCGGTCCCGGACTTGAAAAGGGTTGTGAAATTTTAGCTCGCGTGAAAAAGGAATTCGGCTTTAAAATTTTAACGGACATTCACGAGAGCTATCAAGCTAAGCCTGTGGCTGAGGTTGCGGATGTGCTTCAAATTCCTGCGTTTTTATGTCGTCAGACAGACTTGCTTGTGGCTGCAGCCAAGACAAATTCGGTCGTAAATATCAAAAAAGGCCAGTTTTTAACAGCAAGCGCGATGAAGCATTCGGTTAAAAAAGTGCTTGAAACTCGCGGTGTAGATGGCGACGGATATGAAATAGCTAAACAAAACGGAATTTGGTTAACGGAGCGCGGAAGCACTTTTGGATATGGAAATTTGGTCGTTGATATGAGAAATTTGGTTTTGATGAGAGAATTTGCACCTGTGATATTTGACGCTACGCATAGCGTTCAGATGCCTTCGGCTCTTGGTGAAAAGAGTGGCGGAGATGCAAGATTTGTGCCGTATCTTGCAAGAGCGGCGGCAAGTGTGGGTGTGGATGGGTTTTTTTATGAGACGCACATAAATCCGTGTGAAGCGATGTGTGATGGACCAAATATGTTAAATTTAGACGAGCTGGATAGAGTTGTAAAGCAGACTTTAAAAATACAAGAAATTTTAAGGGGATAATTATGAACATAATCGAAGGAAATTTAAAACTAAGCGGAAAAGAAAAAATCGCAATTATCAACGCGAGGTTTAACCACATCATCACTGATAGGCTTGTCGAAGGCGCTAGAGATGCGTTTCTTCGCCATGGCGGAGATGAAAAAAATTTAAGCCTTATTTTAGTTCCGGGAGCATTTGAAATCCCTATGGCTCTTGAAAAGGCACTTGAGAGCGGCAAATGGGACGCGATATGCTGCGTTGGAGCGGTTATTAGAGGCTCAACTCCTCATTTTGACTATGTTTCGGCTGAAACTACAAAAGGCATCGCAAACGTAACTCTTAAATACGGCAAGCCCGTAACATTTGGCGTGCTAACGGTAGATAGTATCGAGCAGGCCATTGAGCGAGCGGGCAGCAAGGCCGGTAATAAAGGCTTTGAAGCGATGAGTGGGGCTATAGAGCTACTAAATCTATACAAAAACATAAAGGCTTAAAATGGCAACTCGTCATCAGGTTAGACAAGCCGTAATATCGCTGCTTTACGCTCAGGAGATGGGTAGCGAGATGAGTGAATTTAAGGATGAATTTTTAGAGGAAAAAAAGATAAGAAATGAGCAAAGAAATTTCACGACTTCGCTTTATGACGGCGTAAATGAGAATTTGACCGCTCTTGATGAGTTGCTTAACTCCCACTTAAAAGAGTATAAAATCCACGAAATCGGCGTTGTAGAAAGAGCTATACTTCGCCTTGGAGCTTACGAGATGAAATTTACGGACACCGATAAAGCGGTCGTGATAAACGAGGCGATAGAGCTTGCCAAAGAGCTTGGAAGCGACTCGGCTCCGAAATTTATAAACGGCGTGCTTGATGCCGCAAGGAGTGATATATGAAACTTTGTGTAGCTTTGGATATGCCTAATATGGAGCAAAATTTAGAGCTTGCTAGAAAGTTAAGTGGCCTTGATGTCTGGATGAAAGTTGGGCTTAGAAGTTATTTAAGAGACGGAGCTAAAATCATAAATGAGATAAAAAAAATAGATGATTTTAAAATTTTTTTAGATCTTAAACTCCACGACATACCAAACACGATGGCTGATGCCGCAGAAGTGATAGCAAGTCTGCCGGTAGATATGATAAACATCCATGCAAGTGCTGGAAAAAGAGCAATGAGTGAAGTTATGAACCGCTTAAATTTATTAAAAAATCGTCCCTTGGTTCTTGCTGTATCGGCGCTTACTAGTTTTAATGAGGATGGTTTTAGAATAGTTTATAACGACGATATAAAAAATTTTGTTCTTAAATTTTGTGTTAGTGCTTATGAAGTAGGTGTTGATGGGATGGTTTGTTCGGTATTTGAGAGTAATATGATAAAAGATGCGACATCACGTTTTTTCCTTACTTTAACTCCAGGAATTCGTCCTTTTAATGAGGATACGAACGATCAAAGTAGAGTAGCTGATTTGGATGCCGCAAAAAGAGAAAATAGCGATTTTATCGTAGTTGGCAGACCGATATATGAAGATAGTAATCCTAGGGAGATCTGCGAAAGAATACTATCTGAAATAGAAGTTGCAAATGAGTGAGCTTAGAAAAATTCCATTTGTCGGAAAATCTACCGAAGCAGATCTAATAGCTCTTGGATATTCAGATATAGCTTCGCTCAGATATGCTTGTTCCTGAGGATATGTATAGGGCGAACTATCGCAATGGATCGTGAAAGCGATAGGTGTATACTTTATGTTTATCGCATGATCTGTTATTATGCAAGTACTACAATGCCGGATAAAAACAGACTAAAATAGTGGCTCTGGAAAGATTAGTTAGAATTGACAAAATTTAAGCGGCATATCAGGAGCTATTTAATATAATCATATTTCTTCTTTTATGGACAGATGGGTGAGCGGCTGAAACCACACCCCTGCTAAGGGTGCAAGTCTTAATCGGGCTTCGAGGGTTCAAATCCCTCTCTGTCCGCCACGAAGCCCTAAACTACGGCATTTCAAAGCACTTTTTAAAAAATGAAAAATCCCTCTGCCGATGCTCCGGGTCAATATCATGTATATATGCTTATATCTCGATTAAAGTCATTTAAGTTTTGATTAATGTAATTAACATCGGGAATTTATGAAAACATAGTGGAGACCGTAAAAGACTTAAACATTTCGGTTCATGCTAATTACTATTTTGCAAAATAGACGACAAATTTTATAAAAGATCAGAAAATTTATTAAATTTTAAAAATCAATGAAGTGCTAAAACAGAGCCTAATATTAAATTTAAAAATGCTATTTAATGATTAAAAAGAATTGTTTCTGTAGTCAAAATTATCTACACCAACTCCACCAATATAATTTCATCACCATTAAGCTTCTTTAGTTCATCGGTAAATCCACTTTTGCTAAATATAAAAAAATGCTTTATAGGCAAATTTGAGTCTATCTTTTTAGATTTTTCTTGCAGTTCTTTTAATACGTCTATGCCTACTTTTTTATTAGAGTATTTACACTCTGCTACTATTAAGTAGTCTTGTGCTATGCCTACAACGTCTATTTCAGTATCTTTGTCCCACCATCTGCCGCATTTTATGAGACTATAATTATTCATCATATATCTTAAGGCTAGTTTTTCATATATAGGCGATATAAAGCTATTAAAGTTTTCTTTTAATATACTTAAAACATAGTTAGTATTACCTATTTCTAGCTGGCTCTTGTAAGGCAGTACATAGCTAAACCAGAATCTAAAGAAGTTGTCTTTAATAAAGTAAAGTCCTTTTTTGCTCTTTAGTGGATTACTCTCTGTTATCGGAACATCTTTATATATGATATCAAGCTCTATTAGTTTTGATATAAAAGAGGTGATGTTTTGAACATTCTTATTTAACTTGCCGGCTATATTTCCTATCTTATGTTCTCCGTTCGCTATAGCTTCAAGTATAGAAAAGTAGGTGATTGGTTCGTTTACCTCATTTTGCAAGATGAATTGAGGTTCGTTGTATAAATATCCATTCGGATTTAATATATTTGTCTCTATGCTATTAAATATATCACCACTATATATAAACATCTCTAGGTATTTAGGTACTCCATAAAGCACGCTATAAAGCTCTATTAGTTCTTCTTTTGACTTATTGTTAAAAAATTCTTTTAGATAATCAAACTCTATAGCCTCAAGTTTGATATCGCTTGTTCTTCTGCCGTATAAAGGTGAGCCGTAAGAGAGAGTTTGCTCGTACATCATCGATATTATTGAGCCGCAAAGTATTAGGTGGATATTTTTATCTTTCAGTAGCTCATCTACTATGTATTGGAATTGTGACGGTATAGAGCTATCTATCTTGCTAAGATATTGAAATTCATCTATGATTATTATTAGTTTTTTACCAATTTTTTTGTTTGAGAGATATTTAAATAGCTGCTTTATATCGGTTAGCCCTAAGCTCTTTAAAAGACTATCTTGTAAAAACTCTGCTACTATATCTTTAAATCTATTTAAAACTACATTAAAGTTTTCAAGAGTGGCCAAAAAGTATATAGAAGGCTTATCTTTTATAAACTCTTTTAAAAGCGTTGTTTTGCCGACTCTTCTTCTGCCGTATAACACTGTAAATGAAAAATTAGAACTAGAATATTCGTCATTTAATAGCTTAAGCTCTTTAACTCTATCGGCAAACATACCTATCCTTTAATATCGTTTTTGAATTATAATAATATCAAAACTAATTTAGATATATGCTTAAATTTAGCTTGATTTATATAGTTCGATATTGTATAATTCTTGAATATAACAAAAAGGATTTGAATTTTGAGGATTGAGCTTAAAGATATATCTGAAATTAAAATCGGGCTAATGACTGAACGCAAAAAGGCGTTAGTCGCTGATACTACACAGAAAAGATACAACTTAGTTTCCCTTAAATCTTTCAGTGAAGACGGTATATATAGTCACGACTTTAGTGAAAATTTTATATCAAACGAGCAATTAAAAGATGATTATTTAGTAAGAAAAGGAGATGTTTTAATACGCCTTAGATGGCCAAATTTTGCCGTGAGTATAGATGCTCAATACGAAAATTTGATATTTTCATCTCTTGTTGCTCGCTTAAGATTAAAAAATAGTTTTGAGCCAAAATTTATAGCTTATTACCTAAACAGCAATATCGTTAAAAAAGCCCTTTATAGCGACATTTCAGGAAGAATAGCCGCTATAAAGGTAAGCGACTTGGCTAAGATTAAAGTTCCTAGTATTAGTCTGCAAAAACAGCAACAAATCGTAAAATTTTTAGAAATATCAGCTAAAAAAAATGAAATTTTAACATCTATGGTAGAGAAAAACAAAATCTTTACAAAATCAGTATTCCAAGAAGCAATCAAAGGATAAAAATGCAAAAAACAACAAAAGATACTATAAATAATGTAGTTTGGAAGGCTTGTGATACATTTCGCGGCACTATAGATAGTAGCGATTATAAGGATTATATTTTAACGATGCTTTTTATAAAGTATCTTTCCGATTTTTACAAAGAAAAGCTTGAAAATTTAAAAGAAAAATATGGCGATAAAAAAGATCGCATAGAGGCTAGCTTAAAGCGTGAGAAATTTAGACTCGATGAAGAGCATACGTTTGAAAGGCTTATAGAGCAAAAAGAGGCGGATAATCTAGGCGAGATCATTAATAAAATGCTTGATAAGATAGAGGAGGATAACTCCGAAAAGCTGGAAGGGATTTTTAGAAGCATTGATTTTAACAATAAAAACAAGCTTGGAGACACAAAAGAAAGAAATGCTATCTTAAAGCACCTAATCGAAGACTTTAGCGATCCTAGACTTGACCTGCGTCCATCACGCCTAGCAAGTAGCGACGCTATAGGCGATGCGTATGAGTATCTTATATCAAAATTTGCTAGCGATGCCGGTAAAAAAGGCGGAGAATTTTATACTCCGGGAGAGGTTTCTGATCTGCTAGCTCAGCTTGTAGAGCCAAAAGACGGCGCCATGATATATGACCCAACCTGCGGATCAGGCTCTTTGCTGATAAAAGTCAGCAAGCAGACAAACGGTCAAAATTTCCGTCTTTACGGACAGGAGAAAAATAGCCAAACCCAAGCGCTTTGTAAAATGAATATGTTTTTGCATGAGATAAATGACTCGGTTATCGAGTGGGGCGATACGATAAGAAATCCGCTTCATCTTGAAAATAGTCTTTTAAAAACCTTTGATGTGGTCGTTGCAAATCCGCCTTTTAGCCTTGATAAATGGGGTGAAGATATAGCCGCAAATGACAGTTTTGGCAGGTTTAAAAGAGGTGTGCCTCCAAAGAGCAAGGGCGATTTTGCTTTCGTGCTTCACATGATAAGCTCTTTAAATTCAAACGGAACTATGGGCGTGATTTTGCCCCACGGCGTGCTATTTAGGGGAGCTAGTGAGGGAAGGATAAGAGAAAAACTAATAAGAGAAAATCTGCTTGATGCGGTCATCGGACTGCCGGCAAATCTATTTTACGGCACAAGTATACCGGTTTGCATCATGATCTTTAAGAAAAATCGCACTAAAGAAGACGTGATTTTTATAGACGCTAGCCGTGAATTTGAAAAGGGCAAAAATCAAAACAGCCTAACTGATGAAAATATCCAAAAGATCATCACCGCATACAAAAATAGAAGCCGGATCGATAAGTATTCTCACGTAGCAAGCATAAACGAGATAGAACAAAATGATTTTAATCTAAACATCTCTAGATATGTAGATACTTACGAGGAAGAAGAGCAAGTGGATATGACCGCTGTTAAGCTTGAAATTTCACGCCTTGAAGATGAGCTAAAAATAGTTCAAGATAAGATGGATGGCTATCTTAAGGAGCTTGGACTATGAGGGATAAAGATGAATAGTTTTAAAAATTTGCCGAGCGGGTGGAGAGTTGTAAGACTGGGAGATGTTGCTCCTTTGCAAAGAGGATATGATTTGCCTATCTCAAATTTGATAAAAGGTGATTTTCCGGTAGTATATTCTAATGGAATATTAAATTATCACAATACTTTTAAAGCCGAAAGACCCGGTGTTGTAACTGGTAGGTCTGGAACTATTGGAAAAGTTTTTTATATTGATGAGAATTATTGGCCACATAATACATCTTTATGGGTAACTGACTTTTATGGGAATTATCCTAAATTTATTTATTATATGTATTCAAATTTACATTTAAATAGGCTTAGTGCAGGCTCTACTGTTCCTACTTTAAACAGAAATGATATACACGAAATCATTGTTTTGATGCCGCCTTTAAAAGAGCAAGAAAAAATAGCGGAAATTTTATCTACTTGGGACAAGGCTATAAATTTAACCGCAGAACTAATCAAATCAAAAAAAGAGTTCAAAAAAGGCTTAATGCAAAACCTTCTTACCACTAAAATCCGCTTTCCAAATTTCAACGACAAATGGCAGGAAACCAAACTTGGAGAGATTGTAGAAATTAATTCTTATGCTTCAAAAAGTAAATTTATAGAACCGAATGGAAAATATTTAATAGTTGATATGGGTGCAGTTTCTCAAAACGGGCAATTAGTAACAAAAAAGAGGACAAACATAAATCAAGATATGCTTTATAAAAATGATTTAGTTATGCCAAAAGATGATATTGGTGGCGGAAATATTATAGGTAAAGTAGCCCGTATTGATAAAAATGATAAATATATTTGTGGCGATCATGTTTATAAAATAACAACGCAACAAAATGCAAAATTTTTATATTTTATTATTAATTCACAAGAAGTAAACAAGCAAATGAGATCGGTTTCTACCGGAACAGCTCAGTTGGGACTAGCCAAAAGAGATGTTAAAAATATCAAAATAAAGCTTCCAAATTTAAAAGAGCAACAAAAAATCGCGGAAATTTTAATCGCTTGTGATGATGAGATAAAAATTTTAGAAAATAAATTAGAAAAGTTAAAAAGACAAAAGCAAGGACTTATGCAGAATTTATTAACAGGAAAGGTGAGGGTTTAAATTTAAATATGAAAGATTTGACATACAGTAAATATTTTAATATTAATTATGGAAAATTGAAAAAATATAGTATTTTTAATGGTTTTATAAATAAAGATGCACAATATTACATATTGCCTTATAAGTTGGAAGATATAAAAATTCCAGAGTTTAAAGACTCTTACCAAAAATACAAAAAATACTTTAATGAAATAGTTTTATTACTAGAAAACTCAACTGGAGATGATCTTTTATTTAGAAAAGCAGAAAAAAGATTTAATTTTCATGAATTTGGTCATATAGGGCTTGGCTACTCTATAAATACAAAAAACGGTTCGGGTATAGGCAAAAAGTTTGCTAAACAATTGGCTCAATCATCTTTAGTTTTAGTTAAAGCAGGCATAAAAAACCCAGAAATTTTTCAATTTGTAAGTATTTTTGAGGAAGGTATAGGTGCTGATAGAATTAGTGATATGACTATAAGTATTTTAAAAGAAGATTTTTTGTTGTACACTCAAAGAGTTGCAAAAGAATTAAATCTTAGTATATCAACTTTCGTATTTAACAATACTAAATATGATTTACCTTTCAATGAAAATAAGAAACCTGTAATATTTTGTCCAAATACAATCCTAACAAAACTACCTTTGGCATTCGATGCATCAGATATAGAGGATATTTGCAGTCATAATGAAGAGTTGAGAAATAAACTAAATGAGATAATAGGCAATATATTATCTAAGGCAACAAAGACAATAATAAAAAGAGAATTAAAGAAATTTATTATTCATAATCCAAGTATTGCTAATAATGCAGTTGCTTTGTATAAGAAAAAGGGGCTAATTTATGACTTTAGTAATGATCCGGAAGGTGAGTTTGTATGGGAGCAGATTGCAGGCGAGGCAGTAGAAAAATTTCCTTTTAAAATTGATAGGCATATTGATGGTATTGAAAAAGTAGATTTAATATGCAATCAATATAAAAATTTAATTGAAAATAATGGCTTATGGAAATTTTTTCACAATAATGACGGTACTCATAAAAAGGAATCATTTGCGCAAATGTTATTTTTTGCAATTGCTTGCTCATATTGTGATGCAAATAACTTAGATATAAGTCCAGAAGCAAATTCTGGAAACGGTCCTATTGATTTCAAAATATCAAAAGGCTCAAATATTAAAATTAATATTGAAATGAAACTTTCTAGTAACACAAAACTTTTGTCAGGATATGAAAAGCAGCTTCCTGCATATAATCAGGCAGAAAAAACAAATAAAAGCAAATTTATCATCATGCAACTCTATGATAAAGATTTAAATAGAATACAAAAAGTTTTAGATTTTAAAAATAAATCTGAAAAAAATGGCATTAAATTACCAGATATAATAATTATTGATGCTACAAAAAGAGAATCTGCAAGCAAAAGGACTTAAAATGACCCCAAATATATCGGAAAAAGCATTGCAACAAAACTGCATAAATTTACTTACAAGTGAGCTGTTTGGTTATAAATTTATAAGCAGAGATGAAAATTTAAAACTAAGAGACAACCAAACATCAAATGTTCTTTTCAAAGAAATTTTGGCTAAAAAGCTAAACGAGCTAAATTCATACGAATACAAGGGTGAAATTTATAAATTTTCTCCTCAAAGCATAACCAGAGCTATCGAACATCTCGATGTAAGCCTAAATGAGGGTCTAGGCGTGGCAAACGAGCGAGTTACAAATATGCTTTTAATGGGGGAGAGTTATGAAGAGAGCTTGCCTGACGGCTCTAAAAGAAGTTTTAGCATAAAATTTATCGATTTTGAAAATATCTACAATAACGACTTTTATATAACCGAAGAATTTGCCGTAGCCAAGTCTGATAAAAGCGACAAAAAGAGCAGAAGACCCGATCTGGTGCTTTTTGTAAATGGTATTCCTTTGGCTGTAATTGAGCTTAAAAAATCAAGCATAAGCGTCCAAAACGGCATAAATCAACTTTTAAAAGAGCAAGAAAAGGGCGAGATACCGCATCTTTTTAAATTTATACAGCTTACATTAGCTGCCAACGCAAATGAAGCAAGATATGGTACAACTGGCACAAAGCCTGAATTTTACTCTATTTGGAAAGAAGAGGAAGAAGAGAGTGCGAGAGAGAATTTAGCTAAATTTGTAAACGATAGAAGCATAACAGCTCTTGATATGACACTTTATGCCTTGCTAAGACCGGATAGACTTCTTGATCTCATGAGAAATTTTATCCTTTTTGATAATAGAGTTAAGAAAATTTGCAGGTATCAGCAGTTTTTTGGTATCAAAAGAACTCTAAAAAGAGTCGAGCGAATAGAAGACGGCAAAAGAACGGGCGGGCTTATTTGGCATACCCAAGGAAGCGGAAAGAGCCTAACTATGGTTATGCTAACTAAGCTTTTAAAGCAAATTTATACAAATTCAAAAGTAATAATAGTAAGCGATCGTATTGAGCTTGATAAGCAGATAGAAGGAACGTTTAAGAATACCGATATAAGAGTTGAACGCTGCTTTAGCGGAGCAAATTTGACACATAAACTAAAAAGTAATGTTGGTGTTATAACAACTTTAGTGCATAAATTTGCAAGTGTTGCAAACTCCAAAACAGTATTAAATGATAACAATATCTTTGTATTGGTTGATGAGAGTCACCGAACTCAAGGGGGCGATTTGCATATAGCCATGAGAAGAGCGTTGCCAAACGCTTGCTATATAGGCTTTACGGGAACTCCGCTTTTAAAACGTGAGAAAAATAGCTTTGCAAAATTTGGCGGAGAGATACACAGATATACGATAGATGACGCGGTTAGAGACGGAGCAGTGCTGCCGCTTTTGTATGAGGGTAGATTTGTGGAGCAAGAAATTTCAAATCCTGAAATTTTAGACGAGAGATTTAAGGCTATTTGCAGAAATTTAAGCGATGAGCAAAAGAGAGATTTGCAGCAAAAGTGGGCTAAATTTAGCAAAGTAGCTTCAAGCGAGCAAAGGCTATATCTGGTGGCTATGGATATAAATAAGCATTTTAAAGAGTTTGCAAAGCCCGGATTTAAAGCTATGTTTGCAACTAGCTCAAAATTTGAGGCGATAAAGTATCATCAAATTTTTAAAGATTTGGGCGAGATAAAAACAGCCTTTGTCATATCAAACGAACAGGATGAAAATGTAGGCGTAAGCAGAGAATTTGTAATAAATGCGATGAAAGATATAGAAAAAGAGTATGGGGACAATGAAAGATATATAGATACCGTAAAAGATGAGTTTTTAAACGGTGATGATATGGATATGCTGATAGTCGTTGATAAGCTTTTAACGGGTTTTGACGCTCCAAGAGCCGCTATCTTATACGTCGATAAACCTTTAAAAGAGCATAATCTGCTTCAAGCCATAGCAAGAGTAAACAGGGTATATGAGGACAAAGACTACGGGCTTATAATAGACTATAGAGGGCTTTTAAGAGAGCTAAGCGATAGCCTTGAAAGCTACGAGTGTTTAAGCGGATTTGACGGGGTGGATATAGTGGGGGCTGTTATAGATGTAAGAAGCGAGATATCAAAAGTAAAAACTTACTATACTCATTTAGAGGAGCTTTTTAAGGATGTAGAGTTTAAAAATGATGTAGAGAGTTATGCGAAGTCTTTGGATGATAAAGATAAGCGTAAAAATTTTAAAGAGTGGCTTTCATCTCTTGCGAGGGCTTTTGCTCTAGCCTTAAGTAGCGACAAGACGGCAGAAATTTTAACTGGTATTGAGATAAAAGAGTATAAGAGTAAAATCAAATTTTATAATGAATTAAGAAGTATCGTGCAGATAATGTATCAAGAAAAATGCGACTTTAATAAGTATGAAAAAGATATGCAAAAGCTGCTTGATACTTTTATAAACGCAAAAGGAGTTAATACTCTAAGTAGGATTGTAAATATATTTGAGGCGGAATTTGATAGTGAAGTAGATAGGCTTGTGGCGGCAAATGCAAAAGCTGAAAGTATCAAAAGTGCGCTAGATGCAGTTGTGACTGAGAAATTTGACTCAAATCCGGCATTTTACAGGTCTATTTCAGCTCAAATTCAAAAAATCATAGATGAATATACCGCCGGACGCTTGAGTGATGAAGAAAAATTAACCGCTTTAAGAGCTATAAAAGAGCAGATAGTAAATAAAAAAGATGAGATGAAAGAGGAATTTAAGGGCAAGAGATCGATTGCCGATATGTATGAGAATTTAGCAGACTTAACTCAGATAGATGAAGAGGAGCTTGTCGCTTTAGCTCAAAAGATAGATGAAATTTACAGCTCTTACGCACTGAGACCTGAGTGGGATAAAAATATAGATGTAAAAAACGAGATAGAGGGGGCTATAGATGAGCTTTTATGGGATATAGAGGATAAATTTGACATAAATATTGAAAATAAAACCCAAATTTATGAAGTTATGCGCAACATAGGAATAAATCATTATGCTTAAAAGCGTAAAAATTATCAAAAAGGATATTAAAAACTTTAGCATTAAAGTTAAGCCAAGCGGTGAAGTAATAATTAACGCACCAAAAGATGCGAGCGATGAGCATATATGGTTTGTGCTTAAAAAGCGTGAGAAGTGGATAATTAGCAAGCAAGAATTCTTTGCCAAATTTAAAAGTCGTGAAAAAGAGCTTGTAAGCGGCGAAGAGATGAAGTATCTAGGAAGAAGCTATAGGCTAAAAGTAAATGAGAGCAAAGAAGAGTTTGTAAGACTTAACAGAGGCACTTTAGAGCTTTTTGTGCGAGATAAGAATAACTTTAAAAAGAAGCAAAAACTACTTGATGAGTGGTATAAAGATAAGGCGCTTATCTGTTTTTTTAACATCATAAACGAGTTTAATAAGATAGTAAAAAGAGATATAAAAAATGTAAGAATTCGCAAGATGAAGACTCGCTGGGGCAGCTGCAATGCGGCAAAATCATATATAAACTTAAATCTTGAACTAATCAAAAAACCAAAAAAATGCGTAGAATACGTTATATTTCACGAATTAGCGCATTTGATTCATCCTGATCATAGTAAAAAATTTTATGAATATCTTAGTGTTTATATGAGTGATTGGCAAGAGAGAAAAAGAGTGCTTGAAAATTCGTTGAATTAGTTTTATGTTATTAATACTACTTAAGATACTAAAATAACAAAAAGCTTTTACGTTCAAGAAGCTATTAAAAGATTTTTAGAAGATATGAATGATTATATAGATGCTATGGAAGAGTTAAAAAAGATAGAGAGTGATCCTAATCCTCAGTTTTATACTCTTGATGAGGTAGCTAAAGAGCTTGGCGTAAAACTATGAAAGTAAATTTTAGCAAGAATGCGTTAAAAGAGCTTAAGAAGTTAGATAATAGTATTAGCATTAAAATACTTAAAAAGCTAAAAGAGATAGAAGGCTTAGATAATCCTCTTTTAATATCAGTTCATTTTGTGTTGATAATTATTATCTAAATTGTAATATTATGCTATAATTTGCCAAATTTTATTTAAAAAGGATTAAAATGAAAGAAAAAGTAAAATCTCTAATCGAGAAAAATCCAAAAATTTCACTAGGTGAAATAGGTAAAGAGCTTGGGCTAAAAGAGATGGATGTGCTTTTAAACCTGCCTTGCGAGTTTTGCAGAGTTGCCGATGGGGCTAAATTTGACGAGATCATCGGTGAGATAGGCAGCTGGGGTGAAGTGCTTTTTGTTAAAAACACTTCATCGTTTATCATAGAGTTTAAAACCAAAATTCCAAGCGGACAGCATGCACAAGGGTATTATAACTTCAGCATGAAAGAGTCAAATTTCGGCGGACACCTAAAAGCAAGCGATATAGATAAGATCTTTTTCGTAACTCAGACATTCATGGGAATGCTTTCAAAATCGGTGCAGTTTTATGATAAAAATGGAGAAAATATTTTTAAAATCTATGTAGCGAGAGATAAAGAGAGGAATCTTTTAAAAAATCAAGAAAGTGCTTTTGAGGAGTTAAAAACTAGAATATAATATCAAATTTTTAAACAAATTGATTGGATACTAAGATTTTTTAGGCATATCGAAATTTATCCTGGATTATTAAAATTCAGGATAAATATTAATAAATATCATAATTGTATTAAGTTAATTTTTATTCATATTAATTTATAATCCTAAATTAATTTCTAAAGATCAAGGATGCTTTTGCTCTCAAAAACTAAAGAGTTTATCATTAGAACGATTGCTTGCAGCGTATTCGGATTTATCATATCTTATTATTTTAGTGTCAAAATTCCAAATTTTTTAAGCATTATTCAAAATGAAAAGCTTGTAGTTGCAAATTTTTTATTTATGGGCATTTTTACCCTTTGGTTTTTATTCTGCTATACAATAAGACTTAAATTTGTTCTTGTATTAACGGTTTTATTCACTATTTTGGCGGTCACGATATGATGATGCTTCGACTCTTTCATAGATATTTTGGACTTGCCTTTGCATGGATAATATTTTTTATATTTTTTAGTGGAACCTTGGCTTATTATAAAGATGATATAACTTTGTTTATGCAGCCTGAATATTATAAGATAAATTACAAAAATAGTGAATATCTGGATACTTCGCTTCAATATCTTAAAGAACACCATCCAAATTCCGATATTTGGAGGATAACACCGCCTAGTGAATTTACTCCTTACATAACCATATCCTGGCATGATGACGTAAGAGTTAGAGAGCATAGAAGAAACCGAAAAATAGTCAAGATAGATCCGGACACATCTGAGATTATAAGAGGCAGAAGCACTTACGGCGGAGGTTTTTTGAGCGCGCTTCATTATGATTTGTGGTTTATAAATCGAGTAACTGCACGCGAAATAATCGGCTATATAACCGTAGCTATGCTTTTTGTTTTATTGTCTGGCATTATGATACATAAGAGAATTTTAAAGGATTTTTTCAAATTTAGACAAAAGTCCTTTTGGATGGATTCTCATATTCTAGCTAGTGTTAGTGGGTTTGTGATATTTTTAATGCTTAGCGTTTCAGGCCTTTATCTGGTCGAGAGGTTTATGCTAAAGGGTATATATTCTGAAGTAGCTAATCAAAATAAGGCGAGTATGCAACAGGATTTTACTGCCAAGGCTAAGGCTAGAAACGAGGAACGCAAAAGGCAAAGGGATCTTGCAAAGGCGATGGCTGAGCAAAACTTAACTATTAAAAAAGATGATGAAGTATCTAAAAATTTAGTTAAGCAGAATGTAAAATCAAATGATATGAAGCCTTTGGTAATGCAAAATTTATCTCAAAATAAAGAGATAAATATCACTGAACAATCTTTATCAAAAATGAGAGATCAGTTTAGCAAAAGTAAGGAATTTATGGCTAATATGATGGCAAGAAGAGCTAAATTTATGCCTACTACCGATCAAGTTAAAAGTATTGTAGATAAACATTCAAATGAAAATTTTGAGAGTATAGTTATTCAAAGAAGTATGCAGGGCACAGCTCATATACAGCTAAATTTTGTGCCTAGTAAGCCATTTACCGAAAAAGGCCTAAGCTTTGAAGCTAAAGTTTTCGATGCCGTAAGCGGAGAAAAGCTTGAGGAGGTTTTTGAAAGAGAGGTTCCTAGGGCAAATCTTGTAATGCTGTTTATGAGAATTTTTCATGTAGGCGGCTTTGGTGGAGAGCTGGTTAGATTTGTATTTTTTGTATTTGGCTGTCTTGGGCTTATTATGTGCGCCTCAGGAGCTTATTTGTGGAGTCAAAAGCAGCACTCTAAAGTCGCAATATATATGATAAAAGTATTTAATAATGCGTTTTTTATAGGGCTATTTACCGCTCTTGGTATTTATTTACTTGCAAATCAGCTAATACCTTATGAAAATGAGTTTAGGTACGAATATGAAGTTTATGCCTTTTTTACCGCTTTTGCGTTTATTTCATTGATCGGCGCAATTTTTGTCAAAAAATATGGATACTCTTTAAGTTCTGTTATAACTTCTGTGATTTTTGCTGTTGTTTTTATAGTCTCTATAGCAAATGGTTCTTTCGTGAATTTTGAAATTTTTAAGATTTCGCTTGCTTGTCTCTTTGTTTCTCTTGTCTTTGTATGGCTTAGTCTTAGATTTATAAAGGAGAAAGCATGAGCATTTTACTTGGAATCTTAAGTGTAGCTTTTATCGCTTTTGCAAGACTTGACAAGAGATTTTATTTGGGTTCTATTGTTTGCCTTGTTTTGTTTGTTTTTCTTATGATTATGAATGATAATAAATTTTTGGATTTTACATATTTTTTCTTTGCAGCAGGACTTTGCCAGCTTGCAATTAGTATTTGTTTAAATTTTAAAGAATTTAAAAATTGATAATTTAAATTTAAAGAAATTAAGAATATGGCGATTTTTAATACCCAGTATTTTAAATTTTAGTTGGAATGTGTGATTTTAAGGTAGCTTTTTGCTTAAAAATTTATTTGATTTTTATTGCCTGGGTTTATTAATAAAATATTTACTTAAGCGTAGCTTTTAACCCTTTTTTAAGCATTATTTATATATCGTTTTATAAATTAGATTTTTAAAAATTATTTTTTATATTTTTTTAAATTTAAAGTTGTTTTTAGAATACAACAATAATAAAAAACATTTATTACAGGAGAGTATTATGAAAAAAGCTTTGCTTTTAAGCAGTTCAGGCTACAAGGATACAGGGTACTTGAACCACTGCAGGTCTTGGATTAACGAGTTTTTGACAGAGCATGGAGTTTGCGATGAGGAGGTACTCTTTATCCCTTATGCGGGAGTTAGACGCACAAACGATGAATATGAGCTTAAGGTTCAAGATTGTCTCCAAAATAAAAATATAAAATCAATTCATAGATTTAACGATCCAAAACAGGCTGTAAAGAATGCTAAAGCAATATCAATAGGAGGGGGAAACACCTTTGTTTTGCTTTATTATCTATATAAATATGATTTAGTTGATGCAATAAGAGAGAAAGTTGAGGCCGGAACTCCGTATTTTGGCTGGTCTGCTGGTGCAAACGTAGCTGGAAGTACTATTATGACAACAAACGATATGCCTATTATAATGCCAAAACTTTTTGATGCGCTAAATATCTTCCCTCATCAAATCAATCCTCATTTTATAAGCGGAAAGATAGCCGGTCATAATGGAGAGAGCAGAGAAGAGAGATTGGAAGAATTTTTAATAGTCAATCAAGACAGCATAATCTATGCTCTTCCTGAAGGAGTTGGATTAAAGATATCCGGCAATAGTGCAAAAATACTAGGAAATGATGCGGTTCTAAAAATGCGCTACAAAAAAGATACAGAAAGTATCGCAGTGGGAGATAGCTTTACATTTTAGACAGATTTTAATTTTGATTTAAAATTAAGATGAATATAATTAAACAGTATGTAAACATTATATACAATTTATAAGAAAGGTTAAATATGGCTACTTTAAAGCTAATATGTGCCGTTTTAGGCTTAGTTGCAGTTGTATATCTGCTTATTAAAAAGAGAGAGACTAAAACCGTCCTTATAGGTGTTGGTTTGGTGCTTTGCGCGATTTGTCTTACTCCTCTTGATGCTCTTGCTCAGTTTACAAAGTCAATGACTTCAGCAGGACTTATTAAGGCTATTTGTGCGAGTATGGGTTTTGCTTACGTTATGAAGGTTACTAAGTGTGATCAGCATCTAGTTACTCTACTTACAAAACCTATGAAAAATATAGGATTCTTACTTGTTCCTCTGACATTTGTGATTACATTTTTTGTTAACATAGCCATTCCTTCTGCTGCTGGATGTTCTGCTGCTGTTGGTGCCACTATGATACCTCTTCTTATGGCTTCTGGTGTTCGTCCTGCTATGGCTGGCGCTGCTGTATTTTCAGGAACTTTCGGTGGAGTTTTAAGTCCTGGATCAGCACACAACGCATTTGTTTCAGATATGGCTAAGGTAACTATACCTGATGTTATTAAGGTTCAATTTCCAAATGCTATGGCTGCATTTATAGTTGTTTTAGTTATTTTAAGTGTTACGGCTATATTGTTTAAAGACTATCAAAAAGGTCAAGATTTTTCACAAAAAGTCGGAGACGCAGCTACTGCAGAGCCTATAAAAGTAAATATTTTATTTGCTCTTATGCCTTTAGTACCACTTATTATTCTTGTTATCGGCGGAACTGATCTACATAAGATTTCATTTTTAACTTGGACTAAGATGGGTGTTGCCGAAGCTATGTTGCTTGGTGCTATTTTGGCCGTATTTGTAACATGGACAAGCCCAGAAAAGATTACTTCAGAGTTCTTCAAAGGTATGGGAAGCGCTTATGCTGAGGTTATCGGTATTATTATAGCAGCTGGTGTTTTTGTTGCCGGTCTTAAGGCTTGCGGAGCCATAGATGCTGTTACTAACGTATTAAAACACTCAGAAGAGTTCGTAAGACTTGGAGGTACGTTTATACCTTATCTAATGGCTGTAGTTACAGGTTCTGGCGATGCTGCTACTATGGCGTTTAATGGTGCTATAACTGTACACGCTCAAGATCTTGGTTTCGAGCAAACCAAACTTGGTATGGCTGCTGCTATAGCAGGTGCTCTTGGTCGCTCATCATCTCCAATTGCTGGTGCTGCTATCGTTTGTGCAGGTCTTGCGATGGTAAGCCCTATTGAGATTGCAAAAAGAACCGCTCCGGCTATGGCCATAGCTGTTGTGGTAATAGCATTCTTTATGCTCTAAAAATTATAAACTTCGAGGCGGAATTTCCGCCTCTTTTTAAAAATACTTAATCTGCAAATTTAAATTTTATATAGCATCTTTTTATTTAAATTAAAAGCCAAATTTGTTTTATGATAGATAAAAGGCTGCTTTAAACAGCCTTTTATTGAATTATTTTGCTAAATTTTTTATTATCTCTTTAACGACATTAGTTGATGCGTAAAGAGATTTAACAGGCAAGTATTCATATATAGAGTGGAAGTTGTGGGCGCCGGTAAAGATATTTGGGCAAGGAATTCCTTTTTCTGATATTACCGATCCGTCATATCCGCCTCTCATAGGGATTACCTTTGGCGTGATACCTAAGCTTTCATAAGCTTTTTTGGCAGCTACTATAGGAAGGCTGTTTTCACCCTCAGATAGATAGTTATAAACGTTTTTGTATCTATCGGCAAGCTTTATATTTACTCTGCCGTCTCCCCAAAGCTTAGAGCAAGAGTCTGCTAAATTTTGTAAAAACTGCATGCGCTCAGAGTATTTTTTCTCGTTAAATTCTCTTACATCAAGCTTTAAAACGGTCTTTGCACTATTTCCGCTAAGCTCTTTTACCCAGTAATATCCCTCTCTGTTTTCAGTGTATTCAGGAGCCTCTCCGCCAGGAAGCATAGAGATAAATTTATGTGCCATAAGAAGTGAATTTATAAGCTTGCCCTTAGCGTTCATAGGGTGAGCCGATTGACCTGTAAAAGTAACCACCGCATCGCCCGCATTCCAGTTTTCATATATAAACTCACCTATGCCACAGCAATCCAAACAGTAACCAAAATCTGTGTTTATCTCGCTTATATTTAGTGCCTTAGCTCCTCTAAGCCCTTGCTCTTCATCAGGCAAGAAGCAAGCTACCACATCGCCGTGCTCAATATCAGGATTTTGCACAAAAAATTGCAAAGCATTCATAATGCTCGCTATTGCAGCCTTATCATCCGCCCCAAGCAAGCTAGTGCCATCGGTTACTATTATATCATCGCCTACATAGTTTTTAAGTTCTGGAAATTCACTTTCTTTCATTACGATATTTAGCTCTTTATTTAGAGTTATATCTCCGCCTTTGTAGCTTACTATTTGAGCTTTAGTATCGTTTTTTTGCTCCGCGCTTGTATCAAGGTGTGCAAAAAATGCAACCGATGGAAGCTTTTTGCTTGAATTTGAAGGCAAAATAGCAGTTGTTATACTATTCTCGCGCCTTTTTATATCTTTTAGTCCAAGCTCTTTTAGCTCGTTTTCAAGAAGCTTTGCAAGCTCCATTTCAACAGGATTTGAAGGCATTATGCCAGCAGCTCCAGCCTCTCTATTTGTAGTTGTGTTGATTTTTGTATATCGCAAAAATCTTTCGACTATATCCATTTATTCCTCCTAAATTTAGATTAAAAATTTATAAAATTATAGTGTAATAAAAATTAAAATAAATTAATAAGTTTAAAATAAAATTTATAAATTTTATAAGAAATATTTTTTAAGCTAAATTCTCTAAAATTTTAAAAATTTGGATTATTTTTAACACTCAATTTAAATTTATTAGATTTTTCTTTAAATCATTATCCTTTTAAGACAAATAAAGATAAAATCAGATACCAATCAAATATCAAGGAGGCTTTTATGGTTGAGTCAAAAAAAAGGTATTTTGAATTTTTACTTCAAAAGTAATTTGTTGGTTAGAATTTTAATAGGTCTTATTTTGGGTGCTATATTTGGTATGATATTCTAAAATGCTACAAGCGCGATAGGGATCTTAAAGCCTTTCGGGGATGTTTTTATAAGGCTTTTAAAGATGATTATGATCCCTGTTATAGTCTGTACCTTGATAGTAGGTGCTAGCAGTATTTCTCCTGCACATCTTGGAAAGGTTGGCGTCAAAATTATTGCATTTTATATGGCGACTTCACTTTGCGCAATAGTAATCGGACTTTTTGTGGGTTCTGTTTTGCAGCCTGGAATATGGCTTGAGTTGGCTCATATCACAGGAGTAACCAAAGAGTTCAAATCCTCAGGATTGGTTGAAATTTTATTAAATATTATTCCTGCTAACCCATTTGGCCCTATAGCGAATGCAGAGGTTTTGCCGACTATCTGTTTTTGTCTATTCTTTGGAATCGCTTTGGTCTTTTACAAAGATAGTGAAAGTCAGGCTGTAAGAAATGCGGCTGAGAATGTTTGTCTGTTTTTTGAGGGTATGAATAGCGTGATGTTTAAAGTTGTTGGTTGGGTCATGCAGTATGCCCCTATTGGCGTATTTGCACTTATTTTTATAGTTTTTTCAAAAAGCGGAGCAGAGGTGTTTGGGCCTTTAGCTAATGTAACTTTGAGCCTATATATAGGACTTGCTTTACAAATTTCATTGGTTTATTGTGTGGCATGTCTGTTTGTTGGATTAAATCCTCTTATATTTATAAGAAAAGTGCGTCCGCCTATGATTACAGCCTTTGTTACGCGCTCTTCCGGAGTTACTCTGCCTGTTTCCATGGAGACTGCCGAAAAGGATATGGGAGTGCCTAGGAGTATTTATGGCTTTACTTTGCCAGTTGGTGCGACTATAAATATGGACGGCACAACCATATATTTAGGAGTTTGTGCGATATTTATCGCAAATGTCGTAGGTATGCCGCTTGATTTCGCTCAGCAGCTAACCGTAGTAATAACTGCATTATTAGCCTCCATAGGAACTGCTGGAGTGCCGGGAGCAGGAGCTATAATGCTCCTTATGGTTCTTGAATCAGTGGGCTTAAAGGTGGAGGCTGGCAGTGTGATAGCCATAGCTTACGGTATGATTTTGGGCATTGATGCTATACTTGATATGGGAAGAACATCTATGAATGTTGTTGGAGATATGATGGGTGCGGTTTTTGTGGCTAAAAGTGAACGCGAGCTAGATGAGGAGATTTGGAATAGCTAATTTATGTTTCAGGAGAAGGACTTAAATCTTCTCCTGAAACTAGGCACGAAATTGAAATTCTTCCGGATGATCTAATGCGTAGCGAAACTGTTTTATATCGACTTTTTTATCCCAGATAGAGATAATGAGGCATCCAACCGCATTGCCGCACAGATTTCCTACCGCTCTCATCTCCGACATAAATTTATCCACCCCTAGTAGTACCGCTACCGTAACAACAGGTATCCCGGCACTAGGCAGGGCTGCTAGCGTACCTGCTAAAACTATAAACCCTGATCCGGTAACTCCTACTGCACCTTTGCTTGTAACCATTAGTATAATTAAAATTTGTATTAAGTGCTCAATAGTTAAAGGGATACCAAAGGCTTGAGCTAAAAATATTACGCTAAGACTTAAGTAGATATTAGTGCAATCAAGATTAAAAGAGTATCCTGTGGGTATTATAAGTCCTACTGCGCCTCTATGTATGCCGGCTCTTTCCAGTTTTTGCATAAGCGGAGCTAGGGCGGTCTCAGAGGAGCTTGTCGCAAATACTACCAAAACTTCTTTTGCGATAAAGCGCATAAATTTAAATATATTAATTTTGGCAAAATAGCATATGGCGCCAAGAACTACAAAAATAAAAAATAAGCTAGCAGCCGCCATTACAAGTAGAAGTTCTATCATTCCTAAAAGCGAATCTATACCAAATTTGCCTATCAAAAACGCCATTGCAGAAAACGCGGCAATAGGGCTAAAAAGCATTAGTATGGTAAGAAGTTTTAATACGTAATGCTGAATAAACTCAAGTGGTTTTAAAATTTTCTTTTTATAATCATTCTTCAAAAATGAAATGGCGACCGCAGTAACTATAGCCATAAAAAGCACTTGTAATGTATTCGAAGTAAGAAATGGCGTGATGGGATCGCTTGGTACCGCACTTTTTAGGATTGACCACACAGATCCTACATCCTTATCAATATGCGTATATTTTTCTATGCTTCCCGGATCTAGGGTAGTCCAATCCAGATGCATATCGTGTCCCGGCTTTAATACCTCGCCAAATAAAATTCCAACCGCAAGAGCTATGGTGCTGACTATCTCAAAATAGATAAAGCCTTTTAGTCCTATGCTGCCAAGCTCTTTCATACTTTCAAGGCCAATAATACCAGATACTATGGTAAGAAATATAATAGGTCCTATTAGAGCTTTTAAGGCTCTTATAAACCAGTCTATCCCGGGCTTGCTGGCCACGCCGAGATCCGGGAAAGTAACTCCTACGAAAATACCGGCAGCTATACCTAAAACTACCCAGAACGCAAGGCTTGTAACAATTCTTTTAAATTTACTTTTTTGGGATTTTATTTGAGGTTGTTTTGAATCTTCACTTGAAACTTTTTCTATCAAGCATAATCCTTTAAATTAATTATTTTTTTAAAGATAACGTTATTTTATCTAAGAAAATATTAAATCAATATTATTACAAATTTTCTATTTATAAATAAATTTTATGCTCTTAGCTAATATTAAAGCCTTAATGGCTTTAATATTAGTAGTTTTTATAAATTCTCTTTTATCTCGATAGAATTTATCTTATCTCCGCCTCTTATAGAGTCAAGTGTCTTTAGGCTCTCATCGTCAATTGCTTGTCCAAAAACCGTATGAACCCCGTCAAGGTGAGGTTGCGCGCTATGGCATACGAAAAATTGACTTCCGCCGGTATCGCGTCCTGCATGAGCCATAGAGAGACTACCGCGTTTATGTTTACTCTTTTGGTCTACACATTCGCATTTTATTCTCCATCCAGGACCTCCCGTGCCTGTACCATAAGGACATCCTCCTTGGATAACAAAATTCGGGATTACGCGGTGGAAATTCAGACCGTCATAAAAGCCGTCATTGGCTAAAGTTGCAAAATTAGTAACTGTTTGTGGCACCTCTTCCCCAAATAGCTCAAGCTTGATGTCTCCTTTTTGCGTATGTATAATAGCAAATTTAAATTTCGCCAACTCATCTTTGTTTATATCGTAAACTTTTAGCTCTTCGTTTCTCATATTTTCCCTTATTAAATTTATTCAATATTTGTATATACGGCTTGAACGTCATCGTCGTCTTCTAACTTATCAAGCAGCTTTTCTATCTCTTCCATCTGCTCTTCGCTTAAATTTATAGGAGAATTTGCAATGTATTGCAGGCTTGATTTTTTGGCCTCAAGTCCGAGTTTTTCTATGCCATCGTGAAGTGTACCAAAGCTTGTGTAGTCGCCATAAATATATAAAATTCCGTCTTCTTCTTCAAGCTCGGTTAGTCCAAAGTCTATTAATTCAAGTTCAATCTCATCAAGCTCCAAATTTGGCTTTTCAAGCTCGAAAACGCTCTTTCTCGTAAACATAAAGCCCAGGCTTCCGCTTGGTAAAATTTCTCCTCCATTTTTACTAAAAATAGCTTTTACATTGGCCACTGTTCTCGTAGGATTATCGGTAGCGCACTCCACTATGATTTGCACTCCATGAGCTGCCTTGCCGTCATAAGATATGGTTTTTATATCTGCACTATCTTTGCCGTTTGCGCGCTTTATAGCCGCATCGATATTATCTTTTGGCATATTTTCATTTTTTGCGGCAGCTATCGCCGAGCGAAGCTTTGGATTCATATCGGGGTCTGATCCGCCCTCTTTGGCTGCTACTGTAATCGCTTTTGCAAGCTTTGGAAATACCTTGCTCATCTTATCCCAGCGCGCTTCTTTGGACGCTCGCCTATATTCAAATGCTCTTCCCATAAAATTCCTTAAAAAATTTTTGGTAATTATAGCCAAAAATCTTTTTATCATTTTTAAAAGCTTAGGTTTTAATGCTGTTTGGGAAAAATTTATGTTTTAAATTTATAATTTGGATTATGATAACAAGAGCTGATAAAAAAGATTCTAAACGCTGCATAGAGTTGCTAAATTTAGCCATGGAGGATATCGCTTTTTGTCTTAGTGGCACTACAAGCAGGGCTAAGAGTAATGAAATTTTAACCTCATTTTTTAATCAAGATATAAATAGATTAAGTTATAACAATATATATATTTATAGGGATAACGATCAGATATTAGGAGCTGTTTGCGCATATTTTGGCGGAGATTTAAAGAGTCTTGATGAACCTATAATAAATCATTTAAGATTAAAAGATCCAAGCGCCAATGTTGAAGCTGAGTGCTTTAATGATGAATTTTACATAGATAGCATAGCTGTCGATGAGAAATTTAGAGGTCGCGGCATAGCTAAAGAGCTGATAAAATTTATATTTGAAATAGCGAGCCAAAGAGGCATTAAAAAAGTCTCCTTGATAGTAGATGAAGAAAAAATAAAAACGAAAGAATTTTATGAAAAATTTGGTTTTAAGGAAAATTGTATCAAAATTATCAATTCTCATAAATATTACCATATGATAAAGGAGCTGTAATGGCAAAATTTAAAGTTGCAAATATTAATTGTGAAAATTGTGCAAATACTATTAAAAGGTCGCTTGAGGATGAGTTTGGTAAAATAGACGTAGATCTAAGCGTAGAGCCTCGTGTAGTAAGCCTAGATATAGAAGATAAGGATATTGAAAGGTTTAAATCCGAACTTGATGAGATCGGATTTAAAGTAATCGAGCAAATTTAATATGCAGAAAAATCTCAAATTAAATATCGCAGGCATGACCTGTGTAAACTGCTCGAATGCTATTGAACGAGCTGTAAAAAAGATGGATGGAATAGTAGAGGCTAAAGTAAATTTCGCTAATGCTACGGGCGAATTTATAGTGCAAGATGAGAGTATTCGTCCCAAAATAGAAGAAAAGATAAAAAAACTTGGCTATGAAATCGCTAAAGATCTTGGAGAGTTCGAGAAAAAACGAGCCGCTCATATAAAAAATTTGAGAAATAACTTTATCTCAGCCACTATTTTTAGCGCGATAATAATGTGGCTTGAGATGAGCGGAAGCATGAGTGAGCCAAAAGCCTTTATAATGCTGTTTTTGGCATTGATCACTCTTGCCGTATGCGGAAAAGATTTCTTTATACACGCCATTGGAGCACTTAAAAACAGAAATTTCGATATGAATGTGCTCGTTGCACTTGGCACCTCGATGGCATTTTTATATTCGGTATTCGTATTTTTAGCTCCTAACCTTATACCTGAAAATATGCGTCATATGTATGTTTCGGGTTCAGCTATGATAATAACTTTCGTTCTTCTTGGGAAGTATCTTGAGGAGCGCTCTAAAGCTAAGGCCGGCGACTATCTAAAAAGCTTGATGGATATGTCGCCAAAGGTTGCCTTGGTGCTTAAACCAGACGGTCAAGCTGTAGAAACCGAAGTGGCAAATCTTAAAATAGGGGATATAGTAGTCGTAAAAACGGGCTACAATATTCCTTGCGATGGTGTTATTATAAATGGCGGAGCAGAGATAGATACCTCTATGCTTACCGGCGAGAGTCTGCCCGTATATAAAAAGATGGGCGATGAGGTAAATGCAGGCACTGTAAATACCAATGGATATCTTAATATAAAGGTTACTAAACTTTCAAGTCAAACTTTGCTGGCTCAAATTTTAAACTTATTAAGCGATGCTAGTACTAAAAAGATGCCTATTAGTCGCTTTGCCGATAGGGTGGCTAATATATTTGTGCCAACCGTGATAGTTATATCCTTTGTTACTTTCTTGGTTTGGATTGCTTTCACCGGAAATGCTACTCAGGGAGTATTAAGTGCGATTTGTGTGCTTATAATCTCTTGTCCTTGCGCATTAGGGCTTGCTACTCCTATAGCTATTATCTCATCACTTTCGCTTGGTGCTAAAAATGGAATTTTGGTCAAAAATCCCGAAGTCATAGAGATCATTCACACTGCTAAATATGCTATTTTTGATAAGACCGGAACCCTGACTCATGGTAAAATTTCTGTAAATTTTACAGACATAGATGAAGAAAATTTAGCCCCAATCGCAGCCATAGAGGCAAAAAGTTCACATCCTATATCAAAAGCTATTGTAGAGTATGCAGCAAGTCTTGATATTAAAATTTTAGGAAACGAGAGCGGGTTTGAAAATATTGCAGGAAGAGGGGTGAGAAGTCTCGATGAAAATCAGATAATAGTAGGAAATGAGGAGTTTTTAAAAGAATTTAAAGTAGCAATTCCAAATGAGGAGAAGGAAAAAATCTTAAAAGCTCAAAATGATGGAAATGGAGTGGTTTTAGCTTCTATTAAAGGTAAATATGTAGGTTTTATAAGCCTTAGCGATACTTTAAAAGAGAGTGCAAAAGAGGTAATAGATGAGCTAAAATCAAGGGATATAACTCCGGTAATGCTAACAGGAGATAATGTATTTACGGCTAAAAATATCGCTGGTAAGCTTGGGATAGAGCAGGTTTTTGCCGGGGTAATGCCTAATGAAAAATTTGAAATCATACAAAGGCTTCAAAAAGAAGCCAGAGTTATTTTTGTAGGAGATGGCATAAACGATTCTCCGTCTTTAAAGCAAGCCGATGTCGGTATAGCTATGAGTAGCGGAGCTGATATCGCAAAGGACGCCGGCGATATAGTTCTAATTAAAAATGATCTAAAAAGCGTATTGCAGTCTATAAATTTAGCTAAGCATACGATGAAAACTATAAAAGAGAATTTGTTTTGGGCATTTATATATAACCTCATATTTATTCCTGTAGCAGCAGGAGTTTTATATCCTGTATTTGGACTTGTTTTAACTCCTGTTTATGGCGCAGTTGCGATGAGTTTTAGTTCGGTTACTGTAGTTTTAAATTCAATAAGATTAAGATTTAAAAAAATATAAATTTTTAAAAATAGTTGTAAAATGGCTAAAATTTAAAAAAGGCTGAGGTATGAAGATTGGTGAATTTTACTCTGTGGTTTGCAGAATTTTTGCACTAAATTTTGCAAATTGTCCAAGTGAAGAAATTTTTAACGAGATCAAAAAAAATTCAAATTGGGTTATAAAAAACAATAACGAAGCTAACTTAACAGGCTCGAAGCTATATAAAGAGTCGCTTGAGGTGGAAAATTTAGAAGAGATAAAAGAGGATTTTTTAAATTTAAAAAAATATTTTAATGCGGAATTTTTCTTTGAAGGTGACAAAAAAAGGCTTGAAGGTCTTTATAAAGTATGTAAATTTGAGCCAAATTTAAAGCTTAGTGAGGTTGATAGTATAACCACTCAACTCTCATTTTTATCCTCTGTATTACAACTTAAGGCCGATAAAAAAATAGAAGAAATTTTAGGGGTTTTTTTAAGCTCTTATTTTTTACCTTACTCTAAAAAGCTATACCCCTTACTTCAAAAAGAGGCTAAGACCAAATTTTATCGCTCTATGGGGTATCTTTTCGAGGATTTTAGCGAAGGGATTGAAAAAATATTTAAGATAAGAGTTGTCCCTAGATGAGTTGGTGGAACAACATCTATAATAATTTTGATCCGGTAGCCTTTAAAATATTTGGACTTAGCGTTCATTGGTATGGGGTTATGTATGTTTTAGCCCTTATTCTTGCGCTTGGAGTGGCTAAATTGATAGTAAAATTTGATAAGATGAATATATCGGATTCTCTACTTGATAACTACTTTTTCTGGGTTGAAATTGGAGTAATTTTAGGCGCAAGAATCGGCTATATAGTCATTTATGATCCAAATACCTTTTATTATCTAACTCATCCTTGGCAAATTTTTAATCCTTTTTATAACGGAGAATTTATAGGAATTAGAGGTATGAGCTATCATGGTGCGGTTATTGGATTTTTGATAGCGACGATCGCTTTTTGCAGGAAGTATAAACAAAATACACTTGCACTCCTTGATCTTTGCGCTCTTTCTATTCCGCTCGGATATTTTTTCGGTCGTATTGGGAATTTCTTAAATCAAGAGCTTGTCGGTCGTGCTACGGATGTTTCTTGGGGAATTTATGTCGCAGGTATACTTAGACACCCATCTCAAATTTATGAAGCATTGCTAGAAGGCATAATCATTTTTATTATATTATTTTTTTATAGAAAGTTTAAGAAATTCAATGGAGAGCTTATAGCTATGTATGCCATATTTTATACTTTAGCAAGGTTTATATGCGAGTTTTATAGAGAACCTGACTTTGGAATAGGTTTTGTATTTTTAAATTTTTCAATGGGGCAGATATTATCATTTATAATGTTTTTGTGCGGAATTTTTATATTTTTCTTTTTAAAAAAAAATTATACTAAATAATTTAACAAGAATTAAAGTTACAGTGTAGTATTATTGCATACAAATTTTAGGTTTATCAAAATTTGTATAAAGCTAAAAATTACAATATATTAAGGAGTGCTCATGAGTGGGCTTATAGAAGGGTTTCTAGGAAGGCAGGCTGACTGCAAAAAGAGTCGCTGTCCTGCGGTCTGGGACAGGTGGCAAAGTATAACAGGATTTATTCTGGCCTGTTTTATACTATGTCATATGGTATTTACTTCAACCATTTTACTTGGTAAGGATGCATTCAATGCCGTAGTTGGCTTTGCGGAGGCTAAATTTTTGTTTGGCGAAGCTACTTGGTGGATTACAAACGTAATAGCCGCTGTAATTTTTGTTGTCTTTATCGCTCATGCGTTTTTGGCTATGAGAAAATTCCCTGCCAATTTTAGACAATATTTGATGTTTATAGGACACAAAAAACGCATGAAACACCTTGATACTACTCTATGGTGGTTTCAGTTTTTAACAGGATTTGTACTCTTTTTTGCTGCAAGCGGGCACTTAGTTGATATAGTTTTTGGTGGACATATTACTGCTGATAGCTCTGCTGCAAATTTTGCTAGATTGGAAATTTTTTATCTTGCATTGCTTGTATTTATGGTAGTTCACGCAGGCGTTGGAATGTATAGATTGTATGTTAAATGGGTAAGTATTGAAGGAGCTAGCAGACAAGAGATGTTAGCAAAAAGAAATAAGGCCAGAACTATAATTTTTGCCGTTTTTGGCGGGCTCGCTTTAATCGCATTAATTGCCGATTTCGTCTGGATCGGCCTTAGTCATTAATGGATAGGAGCTAGAAATGAATATAAAATATTGTGATGCATTAGTTATCGGTGGAGGACTTGCCGGACTTAGAGCTGCTGTTGCAGCCGGTGAAAAAGGTCTTAGTACTATAGTTTTAAGTCTTATCCCAGTTAAACGTTCTCACTCAGCTGCCGCACAAGGTGGTATGCAAGCAAGTCTTGGAAACTCAAAGATGAGCGAGGGTGATAATGAGGATGTGCACTTTGCGGATACCGTAAAAGGAAGCGACTGGGGATGCGATCAAGATGTAGCTAGAATGTTTTGTCAAACAGCTCCAAAAGCTATTCGTGAGCTTGCCGCTTGGGGTGTACCTTGGACTAGAATTACTAAAGGTGAAAGAAGCGCTATTATCAATGCTCAAAAAACAACGATAGTAGAAAAAGATGAGGTTCATGGACTAATTCACTCTCGTGACTTCGGCGGTACGAAAAAATGGAGAACTTGCTATACAGCTGACGCCACAGGTCACACTATGCTATTTGCCGTAGCAAATGAGGCTTTAAAACACAATGTTGCTATTGAAGATAGAAAAGAGGCTATAGCCTTAATTCATGAGAATAACCGTTGTTATGGAGCTATCGTTAGAGATTTGGTAACGGGCGAGATTATAGCTTATGTTTCAAAGGGTACTTTGATAGCCACAGGTGGATACGGAAGAGTATATAAACATACTACAAACGCTGTAGTTTGCGAGGGTATAGGAGCTGCGATAGCGCTTGAAACAGGCGTGGCAAAACTTGGAAATATGGAAGCGGTTCAATTTCACCCAACTCCAATCGTTCCAAGCGGAATCTTGCTAACAGAAGGATGCCGCGGTGACGGTGGAATTTTGCGTGACGTGGACGGATATCGCTTTATGCCTGATTATGAGCCTGAGAAAAAAGAGCTCGCTAGCCGTGACGTCGTAAGTCGCCGTATTATGGAGCATATTCGTGCAGGAAAAGGTGTAAAGAGCCCTTATGGAGAGCACGTATGGCTAGATATTAGCATACTTGGACGCGAACATATCGAGAAAAACCTACGTGACGTTCAAGAAATTTGCCAAATTTTTAATGGAATAGATCCTGCTGACGAGGGTCCAAAAGGTTGGGCACCAATTCTTCCTATGCAGCACTACTCAATGGGTGGAATTAAGACAAATCCTAGAGGTGAGAGCCCTACTTTGGCTGGATTATTTAGTGCAGGAGAGGCTGCTTGCTGGGATATGCACGGATTTAACCGTCTTGGTGGAAACTCCGTATCAGAAACAGTTGTGGCAGGTATGATCGTAGGTGATTATTTTGCAGATTATTGTGCAACTCACGATATAGAAATTAGAACTGAAAATATCTATAAATTTGTTCAAGGTCAGATAGATTATATGAATAGCCTCCTTGAAAAAGAGGGTAAATTTAACGTATTTGAGATAAAAAATAGAATGAAAGATGTTATGTGGGAACACGTAGCTATATTTAGAACGGGCGAGGGGCTTGAAAAGGCCGTAAAAGAGCTTGAGGAGCTTTATAAGCAATCTCTTGACGTTAAAGTAGCTAATAAAAATCTATTTGGAAATCCTGAACTAGAAGAAGCTTACAGAGTACCAAAAATGCTAAAACTATCGCTTTGTATAGCTTATGGTGCGCTTCTTAGAACAGAGAGCCGTGGCGCTCACTATAGAGAAGATTATACAAAAAGAGATGACTTAAATTGGCTAAATAGAACTATAACAAGCTGGAAAGAGGGCGATACAATGCCTACTGTAGAGTATGAACCACTTGATATTATGAAGATGGAGATTCCGCCAGCCTTTAGAGGATATGGAGCTAAAGGAAATATTATAGAGCACCCTGACAGTGCTATCCGCCAAGCACAAGTTGATGAGATCCGTGCCAAAATGGAAGCGGAGGGTAAGGGTAGATACGAAATTCAAAATGCGCTTATGCCTTACGAGTTACAACCAAAATATAAAGCGCCAAATGAAAGAGCAGGTATAGGATATGAGTAGAAAAATTACAATTAGAGCATTTAAATATAATCCGTTAAGCAAAATTTCAAAACCACATTTTGCTTCGTATGAGCTGGAGGAAACTCCGGGTATGTCGCTATTTATAGCGTTAAATGTTATTAGAGAGAAATTTGATCCGGATCTTAGTTTTGACTTCGTATGTAGAGCGGGAATTTGCGGAAGTTGTGGAATGCTGGTAAACGGTACGCCAAAGCTTGCTTGTAGAACGCTTACAAAAGATTATGAAAGCGGTGTAATAGAGCTTATGCCGCTTCCTGTATTTAAGCTACTAAAAGATCTAAGCGTGGATACAGGCAATTGGATGAATGCAATGAGTAAGCGCGTAGAAAGCTGGATACACACAGATCATGAGACTGATATAAGTAAGCTTGAAGAGAAGGTCGAGCCTGAAGTGGCACAAGAGGTTTTTGAGCTTGATAGATGTATAGAGTGCGGAATCTGCGTAGCGGCTTGCGGAACAGCTATAATGAGACCTGATTTTATCGGTGCTGTTGGACTTAACCGTGTAGCAAGATTTAAAATAGATGCACTTGATAAAAGAACAGACGAAGACTTCTATGAGCTTGTGGGTGATGATGACGGAGTATTTGGATGCATGACTCTTCTAGGGTGTGAAGACAACTGCCCAAAACACCTTCCGCTTCAAAGCAAAATCGCATATATGCGTCGCAAACTAGCTACAGTAAAATAATTTTAAGAGAGCCTCTTGGCTCTCTTGTATTTACAATACTATTTATTTCTCTACCATTAAGTGAAAATATACTAAAATCTTATATTGATAATCTTTGTTAAAGAGCTATGTATGGATAAATTTTTAAGTGAAATTTGGGGTAGTGATAAGTTGTTTTTGGATATGAAAAAACTTCTTATCGGCGATGAGAGATTACTAGCCGTTTTGATGGCTACTAATCAGAAAAATTATGATAGATTTATTGCCATTTACGACTTTAGGGATATTTTACATACATTAAATTTGAAAGCTAACATATACAGCGTCCAAAGCGCTCAAGTTGGGATAATAAATGCTCTTTTAAACTCAAAAATTTCAAAAAATAGACTATTAGATACCCTTAAAAGACTTCAAAATGAAGCTATTATAACTGCTTTAGAGCTAGAAAATTTAGAAAATTTTATAAATTCCATATCTGCTGACTCTGGTACTGAAAACCAAAACAAAAATAATGAACAAAAAGATTTTTTTCATACTAAGATGGACAATTTAGATTTTATTTACGAGAAACTTTTATCTCTTTGCAATGGAAGATATTATGAAGATAGATTAAAAAAAGCAAAACAAAAAAATAGCGAACTTGTATTTAATGTAGTTGTAACCGGAGTTGTAAACGCAGGAAAATCCACTCTATTAAACGCTATTTTGGGAACTAAAGTTTTAGGTACTTCAAATGTGCCGGAAACTGTAAATTTAACTATTCTAAAGCATTCTGATAACTCTTTTGCGAGAGTAAAATTTTGGAATGAAAGTGAGTTAAGAGAGCTTGATTTAGACATAAATGATGGTATAAAGCGTTTTGTAGGCAAAGAGATTGAAATAAAACCCGAGGAATTAAAAGGCTATACTACCGCTCAAAATGAAATTTCAAAGGCTGTTAAAATTGTAGAGCTATATGAAAATTTAGAGCTCTTAAGAGATGGCATATGTATAGTTGACACTCCAGGCATAGATGATGCCGTGTTTTTGCGTGAAGAGATTGCCCGAAGATATATGAACGAGTGTGACTTGATGGTGCATTTAATGAATGTAAGCCAAAGCGCCACGCAAAAAGATGTAGAGTTTTTGATAAATTCGCTTAAAAGCTCTAATATAGTTAGGCTTGTAGTAGTTCTTACACATGCTGATTTGTTGCAGGTTCAGGATTTGAGCGAAGTGATAAACTACACTAAAAAAAGTCTAGAAAAAGAGCTTAAAACAAACGGGCTTGATAAAATTTCAAGCGAGATTAATTTCTTTACAATTAGTGCCAAGAAGTTTTTTGAAGGTGATGAAGATAGCGGAGTGGATAGCTTTAAAGAGTATCTTTATGAGATATTTTTTGGACAGCATAGCGAGAAATCAAGGCTTGTATTGGAAGCATACAAAAAAGAGCTTATCTCTGTTGCAAGCGAGTTTTTAGAAGAGACTAAAGAGAGCTTACTTCATTTAACCGGTTCAAATTTGGAGCTAAGTCAAAATTTAAAAAATCTAAAAGAGAGAAAAGACGCCCTTGCCGAAGAGTTTAAGGCTATAGAAGATATGGTGATTATTGAATTTGAGAAGATTGATATAAATAGTCTTGATGCTGATTTTTTAATGAGCTTAAGATTAGTTGGCACAACTCTTAAAGATAGGATTTTAAATGAAGTTGATTTTGCTAAAAGGCGTAAAGAAAATATAGATGAAGATAGAATAAAATACATCATTCAAACATCTCTAAACGACGGTCTTTTGGCTACAGCCAGGATAAAACGAAATGAAATTTTAAGACGCATAAAATCTTGCGCCACAAATATTAGTTTAAAATTTGCAGATTTTAAGATTGATGTAGACGAAAAAGTGTTTAATATTGGAGATTATCTAAGCGCACAAGGTATTAGTTTTGGATATATGGACGTAGCGCAAAAAATTTGTAAATTTTTAAATTCAAAAGAGTTGGAAAATAGCATAAATACAAGTTTGGAAGAGTTTTTAAAAGATGAAAAGATTGCCAATTTTGTATTTAATTTAATTAAGTTTGAAAAAGATGAGTTTGAAAAGAAGCTTAACGCAAAAATACGGCACAGACGCATAGTGTTTGAAGGGGATGAAAATAGGCTTGCAAAAGAGAGTGAAATTTTAAGCAAAACAGGCGGCGAAATAGCTGAAAATTTAATTCATTTTGAAAAATTAAGAGATGGTTTGAGCTCTATTTTAGAGGAGTTAAAAGATGCTTGAAAAATTTATATCCTCTTACAAGATGACATATTTTAAAATTTTCGGAGATGATTTTTACGGGCGATTTAAAGCTTATGAAAATGCACTTTTAGAGCCTAAATTTCACCCTAGTAGCGAATTAAAAGATGAGCTTAGAAAGCTTGATCTGTTTTTAAGCGAGCCTGTTCAGATCGCTATTATAGGGCAGTTTTCAAGTGGCAAATCAACTTTTTTAAATGCTCTTTTGGGATTTGATATTTTGCCTACAGGAGTTACACCGGTGACTGCGAGGCTCACGCGCATAAAATATGGCGAAAATTTGTCTTTAAGAGTGGATTATAAAAATGGCAAAGAGCTTAGCCTAAATGTGAATGAAATAGCTAAATTCGTCGATCAGCGCGTTTATGGCGATGAAGTGAAGGAGCTTTGCATATATGCGCCAAATCCTATTTTAAAACTTGTAAATTTTATCGATACTCCCGGACTTAATTCGCTATCAAGCTCGGATACTAATATAACTAAAGAGGTTTTGGATTCCGTTTCAAGCGTTATTTGGCTAAGTCTTATAGAAAATGCCGCTCGTGCAAGTGAATTAAATGATCTTAAAGAGTTCTTGCAAAATACTGGTAAAACAGCAGTTTGTATATTAAATCAAAAGGATAAACTAAGCGATATTGAGCTTGAAAATGTATTATCGCATGCGAAAATAACATTTGATGGAATTTTTGAAGAGATTATTGCTATCTCTGCTAAGCAGGCTAATTTGGCTAGAAAAAATCAAGATGAAAATTTAATGCTTGTTTCAAATTTCAAAAGTGTTTTGGATGCTATAGATAGATACTTTATTAGTGAAAAAATAAAAGAGAAATTTGTATTAAAAAAATGCGAGAGTATGTTGGCTCAAAGTATAAATCAGCATGAGTATTTTTGTGAAATTTACGAAAAAGCTAAAGAGATTGTAACTAAATTTGATTTTGAACTTGATGCAAATTTAGAGCGAATTAAAAATAAATTTAAACCAAAAATCGAGACGGCTTTTAATGAAATAAAGGAAATTTCAAAGTTTATTAGTGATGAAATTTTAAGTAGTTTAAAGCCTAAAAAAAAGTATAAATTTATATCCAAAAAGTCGCTTTTAAAGAGTGATATTTACGAAAGGCAAGAGTATGAAATGATGAGCTTTGATAGCGATGAGATTTTTTCAAAGCTTATTTATAATGATGTAAAGCTTAGTAAATTTTTTAGAATTTATAGGCGAAATTTATCTATACTTGAGGATGAGCTTAAGGCTGAGATCGATGAAATTTATAAAAATTTAGAGCGTGAATTTCTGATTTATAAATCCGAGTTTGAAAATATAATTAAAGAGATTTCTATACACTCTGATACTGAGTTTGCTACGATTAGAACTTATGCAGGGCAAATTTATAGATTGATATTAAGAGATTTTGAAACGGTTAAGTTTAATAAGCTTCAAAAGCTCTCTTTGTTTTTTGAAAAGCTAAATTTAAAAGTAGTTGCAAACTATGAAAATGCTATAAAAATTGCTGTGCATTTTATAAAAGATAAGATCGAAAACTCCGCCATTGCTTACGAAAAAGATCCGCTGCATTTTGCGCTATTTATCCCAACTAGTGCTGAGACTTTTGATAGGGTTTTGATATCTCTTAATTTATATGAATTTGAAAATGAGATGCTATCAAATAGCTCATTTTTGAACAAAATTATAAATGAGCTTAGAATGGAATTTGGCGATATAAAAGAGGCTAAAATAGAGCAGCTAAATAGCCTCTCAAATAGACATAAAGCCCTAAAGAGCGAGCTTGAAAATCTTAGTTTATCTTTTGATTGTGACTAATTTAGACAAAGGATCTCTCTTTAAGTAAGACATAAAGCTTAATTGTGGAGAGAAAGAATGTCACAATCGCTGGGCCAAGTATTATGCCCCAAAAACCAAATGTTGTGATGCCTGCTATCATCGCGAAAAATATAAGAAGCTCGTTGATTTTAGTTGGAATCTCAACTAGTCTATCATTTATAAATTTAATTATTAATGGTTTTAAAAAAGTATCTGCCACTATTGATATCATAATTATAGTATAAAGCGCTATTGTTATCGCTCCCATCGTATTTCCGTTGGCAAATTCATATAGGCTGATAGGCCCCCATGCAAGTAGCCCGCCGACTACTGGAATTAAAGATGAAAAACCAAATACAATGCCTGTTAAAAAGCCGTTGTATCCAAATATCATCGTTATAATGGCAAATAAAAATCCTTGCAAGATCATATTGGCTATTATCGAAAAGAACACGACGCTCATTACATTTGCTACTTCGCTAAGTATGAATTGAGTATCCTCCTTTTGCATAGGAAGAGCCTCTTTTAGATAACTTACAAGATCGTTTCCGTAAACGAAAGAGAAAAATACAAAAACTACGATTATGACCATATCGGTTAAGAATTTAGCGCTTAATTTACCAATGTTTGCTAAATTTGAAATAATGTTAGCTGAGATCGCCTTTATGTCTATATTTGCAATCAGCTCTTTAAATTTAGGTTCTAAAAAATCTATGCTTGCCGGAAGTGCGAAATCATAGTTTTTGATGTAATCAATAGTATTTGTAACGTTATTCATATTAAATCCAGCTGCTTGTCTTGTAAGCTCTATCACGGCGTAGATAAAAGGAGCGATGAACAGCAAAAACAAAACTGCCGTAGTAAGTGCTGCTGATAGTGTTTTGTTGTTTTTGGTAAGTTCTAAAAATTTAACGTTTATATTGGATGTCGCGACCGCTAGTAGGGCGGCTATAAAAATATTTAGCAAAAATGGCTTAAATAAATAAATAACCAAAGAGATTGCGAAAAATACGAAAATTCCGAAGAAAATTCTACTGTTATTGACCATCAAAAAGTCCTTTTTGCTCTTTAAAATTTAGTTTAAAAGTATCAAAGCATTTTGCGCTTGCTATTCTACCTTTTGCGGTTCTTTCAATAAAGCCGTTTGCAAGTAAATAAGGTTCTATAACATCTTCTATCGTGCCCTCATCCTCACTAAGTGCAGCTGCCATAGTGTTTAATCCTAGTGGTCTTCTTTTGGCTTCAAGTAAAATTTTAAGATATTTTATGTCCATCTCATCAAAGCCGATTTCATTTACTCCAAGTGCGTCAAGCGCCTCTTTGGCACGTTTTTGAGAGATGATGAGCTCATCGTTTACTTCGGCAAAGTCGCGAATTCGTTTTAGCAGTCTAAGCGCGATTCTAGGAGTTGCTCTGGCGCGTCTTGCGATCTCAAGTGCGGCTAGCTTTTCGCACTCCTTGCCAAGCTTGACGGATGCTATTTGAACGATTTTGGCTAGCTCTTCGTGGCTGTAAAACTGAAGTCTAAAGTCCATTCCGAAGCGATCTCTAAGCGGAGCCGAGATCATGCCGGCTCTTGTCGTAGCTCCTATTAGAGTAAATTTAGGCAGGTCAATTTTAATGGTTTGCGCGGCAGGTCCCGAGCCTATGATGATATCTAGCCTAAAATCCTCCATTGCAGGGTAAAGCACCTCTTCGATGGCCGAGCTAAGGCGGTGAATCTCATCTATGAAAAGCACATCTCCTTCTTGCAAATTCGTAAGCACTGCAGCTAGATCGCCACTCTTTTCTATCATAGGAGCAGCCGTCATTTTGATGCTCACTCCCATCTCGTTTGCGATTATATGAGCCAGGGTTGTCTTACCAAGTCCTGGAGGTCCGTAAAAAAGCACATGGTCAAGGCACTCTGCGCGTTTCTTCGCAGCCTTTATAAATACATCTAAATTTTGCTTAATCTTTTCTTGCCCGATATAGTCTTCAAATTTGCTCGGCCTTAAAGAGGTTTCAAATTCGCTTTCAAAGCTTACTTTTTCTATCTCGACTATTCTATCCATGATCGTCTTAAAATTTCTCCAAAAGCTTTGCTAATATCTCGCATCTTTCTTTATCACCCATTTTGCAAGATGCCGCTATAGACTCATACTCCTCGTATTTTTTTTCGTCTATTTTTCCATTTTCAAATTTGATTCCGAGTGCATTGCATCCATTTTCGTTGCCCATATGGCAAGCTGTTGCGTATGAATCGTAGGCATTATAGACGTTTTTATCTGTTCCGTAGCCATTTTCATACATTATGCCTAGAGCATTACATCCAAGAGCATTTTTCATATAGCATGAGCGATCAAAAAATTTAAAGGCGTTTTTATAATTTTTTTCGGTAGATACTCCTTCGTATATCATAGATGCTATATTAAAGCATGCAGTTCCATTGTATAGTTCGCAAGCTTTATAATAAAGATCAAATGCTTTGCGGTGATCTTTTTCAGTACCCTCACCATTGTAATACATAACGCCCAAATTTGTGCAGGCATTATCCTCTTTTAGCTCGCAAGCCTTTGAGTAAAGTTCAAAAACTCTTTTTGTATTTTTGTTTACAATCTCGCCTTTTTTATATATAAGGGCTAGATCAAAGCATCCTGTCCCATTTTTTAGCTCACAAGCTTTGTTAAAAAACTCGTATGCCATTTTTTTATCTTGCTCGATGCCAAGCCCTTTATAATACATATCTCCCAAAACAGCACATCCGTATCCATCGCCTTTATCGCAAATTTTTGTCACTATTTCCTTGACTTTTTTGTAATCTTTTTTTTCAAATGCATCTCTAGCCTGCGATATTTCACTCTGTATAGCAAAAATTTGACTTGTAAAAATTAAAAATAATATTAAAATTTTAAATTTCATTATCTATCCTAAATTTTATATTTGTATTCTTCACTTGGAAATGCTCTATTTTTTACTTCTTCCGCGTATCTTTGCACCGCTTCACGAACTAAATTTGAGCCATCGATATAACGTTTTGCAAATTTTGGTTTAAACTCTTCAAAGAATCCTAGCATATCTGACCAGACTAAAATTTGCCCGTCCACCTTAACTCCTGAACCTATGCCTATAACCGGTATTTTAACACTCTTAGCCACTTTTTCTGCTACGCTTTCTATTACTCCTTCAATAACTATAGAAAATGCGCCAGCCTCTTCTATAGCTATTGCCTCTTCAATAAGCCTATTTTCATCATCTTGTGCGCGACCTTTTACTTTGTATCCACCCTCTAATCTTACCTGTTGGGGCATAAGCCCTATATGGCCCATCACACTTATTCCCTCCTCGCAAAGCCTTTTTATGATTTTTGTTACTCTTAGTCCACCCTCTAGCTTAATAGCCTCGGCATTGGTTTGTTTAAAAAATTTCGAAGCATTTTTAATTGCTGTTTTTTCATTTATGTAGCTTGCAAAAGGCATGTCTGCGACTTTAAAAGCGTGTTTTGAGCCAGCACAAACGGCTTTTGTATGATACAGCATAATCTCCATTGAGGAGCTTAATGTATCTTTTTTGCCATTGAAGCTCAAGTTAAGACTATCTCCTATTAAAATAATATCAACGTAATCATCAAAAAGCCTAGCAAAAAGTGCATCATAAGCTGTAATCGCAACTATGGGAACTATAGGTTGGATTAGTTTTTTGTTTTTGATGTCGGTTATTGTAATTTTTTTTTCTTTTAAAAGCATTTCTATATCACTTTTTATTTAGTTAAATTTTCTAATTTTATCAAAAAAATGCTACAATCACTCTGAATATTTAAGGATATAAAAATGGGGATATTGAAAAATCTTGAAATTGACTACTCTTATGATATTGTTGAAGAATTTTTAACGCACTATTCTATGATGTGTGAGCTTATGGAACCTCTCATAATTGATCTTGCTAGGGAGGATAGATACAAGAGTAGTATAGAGGAGTTATTTAGAATTTTTCACAATATTAAATCGGCTACATCATTTATGAAGATTGATCCTATATTAAAACTTACTACTCTTAGTGAAGAAATTTGCTCTGAAGCAAGGGATCTAAGAGGGCCTGCAAATGATGAATTTGTGGATTGGCTATTAGTGGTAAGTGATCAATTTGGCAAATATCGTGAAGATATAGAGGTTGATGCTGAATTTTTTAGTGTTTTAAATCCTATGATTGTGAAAATTCCTTCAAGACTCGATATTTGACAAAAAGATTAAAATAAACTACAATACGTAACTTTTTATGGGAGCGACTTGGCTTCGACAGGAGCAGAGCACACATGGTGGCACGTCGCTTTGAGCAAAGCGTAAAAAGCTCAAATTAAAATTAAACGCAAATAACGTTAAATTCGCTCCTGCTTACGCTAAAGCTGCGTAAGTTCAGTTGAGCCTTGCTTGTTTTTGATACTATCTAAAAAATATAGCGAGTAACCATAGATAGAGTAGGCTTGTGGTATGACGAACTATAAGCTGAAATTTTGTCTTAGTCTAGCTTTTGGTTTTGGAAAGTGAGCTTTGCTAGATGAAATTTTCACTTTTGCTAAGCGTGTAGAGGCTGTGGGCGGTTTGTTTTTGGACAGGGGTTCGATCCCCCTCGCTTCCACCATTTAAACTTTCTTTAAGTTTCAATCCCTTCCTTTTAATTCTGTTAAATGCCTTACTTAAGGGCTTTACAGCATTTTTGATTTCCAATTAGTTGCTTTGATTACCCTTTGTGCTATAATTGTTTCTGATTAATTCAGGGACTAATTAAGGGACTTTTTTTAATTCTGGGACTTTTGTAAAAAACATAAGAAAACATGGAAACGAAAGGAATTAAATGGCAAACATCTCTAAGGCAAACCTTCAAGATAAAGATATTAGAAAACTGCAACCTCCAAAATCTAAAAAGAAAATAGCTGTAGGAAATCCCAAAGAGTTATATTTATGGCTTAATCCAAGTGGTAAGAAAGCATTCTTTATAAGAACAAAAGATGATAAGTCGCTTACAATAGGTGAGTTTAGAGAAGGCAATAGTGTAAGCGAAGCAAGGATGGATGCAGTAAAACTACTAAAAGAGCTTGAAAGCGGTAAGGATATAGATACCATTAAAGGCAAGAATGATAAGTATAAATTTAAAAGTCTATTTAATATATACATAGAGCAAAAACAGAAAAACGGTGCCGCAATACCGCAAAGCGATAAGATAAAAATTAGCGTAAGTGATGATTTTAAACTATTACTGAGTAGCACAAAGAAAAAACCAAAATATCAAGCCCTTAACGGATGGAAAGAAATAGAGATAGATCCTTGCAATCTAGAAAGTACCCTAAAGTCATATTCGGCTATATCGACGGCTGTATTTCAGGCAGGAGAGAAGTAATGAAAATATAGCAAAAGTTAACCCTCCTGCTAATTTATGATATAGATAATAGCGACAATACAAAGCCGCAGTTTACAATAAATGATGCGGTAAATACTCTAAATTCCAAAGGTATTCAAGGCTATATCTATCCTTCAGCTTCTCATCTTTTGGACAAAAAGACGCAGAAATTTAGACTTCTAATACCAGCACCCAATGCATTTAATTATTCAGAACATAAAGATACCGGATATAAGATATATATGGATAATGCAACAAAGTTTTAGGGCTAAAAGATAAAGTCGATGAAGTTTACAAAACGCCTTCTCAGCTTTACTATACACCCAAAAAAGATACTGAGCTAATTATAGTGCCGGGTCAAGTTTTGGATAACAGTCAAATAATAAAACAATCCGAATGCGACATAGAGCCAGCAAAAGAGAAAGAGATTATTGAGAAAAAAGGATATAAAGGAATTTTAAAAGAGTATCGATATGCAAAAGCCATAATTCTAAAGTACGAACCCAAAGACAATGAAAAATATCTAACTAGGGTTAGCTTACAGGGACTGTATGATAATGTATGATCTTATGGGCTACTTTGATCAAACCACAAAACTAATCAAAGAGGGCAGCAACACTATACTTCATAATAAGCAAGGAAGACATCTGTATTTTAAACAAGAAAACACTGCATATCTTTTTAAGAAAAATAAGCATTATACGCCTTATATATATCTAAACGATAGATTTGATGAAGCCAAGCAAGCTATAGACAAAGGGCTATATTCAGATGAAATTATTGAAAAACTAGCTCTAAAGCCTAATGAGCTAGAAAGTTTTAACCCTAGAAATATTAACGAGATATCTAAATTTTTCTCAAGAGTTATTATAAGTGGCAAAAAACTATGGGATAAAGTAACAAAAATAAACTACGCAGGGATAGCTGCAAATATAACAAGATATTTAAAAGATTGGGATGATAAAGAGGGTATTGAGAATATTAAGCAGCACTATTCTATTGACAAGTTCATAAAAAATAGCAATACATTACAAATCGGATATTTAAATAATGTATCTATAAAAGAGCTAAGGGAGAATGGACTTATGGAGTGGGAGATGTGTGTGGAACAAAATCAAAGGGTTGAATTTCCAAAGATTGCAAATTTTACTAATGTAGAGCAGATTAAAAGTACGCATGACATAGTAGGAGTTGAAATGTAGAGTATATTTAAGTAGGTTATGTAAGCTTTTTATAAAACAAATTAATACTTCTAAAGAAAATATGATATTTAAAAGCAACAACTATCATATAAATATAACATACAAATATCTATAGCCAAGTTAAAGTATTTTAAGGTTTGCAAGCATAATTAGAAATTTACGATGACTTAACTAAAAATGACACAACCTGTCTAAAATCTATATTAAAATACTTGTAGGTCGATTAGCGATTTTGTAAATAGTGGCTAATTATAATTTTCTACTGAGATTTTAATGAGTTTTATTATTTTTATTGCCAATGCAGGCTTTTTATAAGAATAATATTAAGTTTTGATACTTTTGCTCATAAAGCATAGTAAATTTTAATATTTTTAAAGTCATATATATTTTAAAAAAGATACAATCATTTAATAAAAAATTAATTACAATGCAACAAGGAGCTTTTAATGAATGATAAAGAATTTAAAGAAAAACTAATAAATTTGCTGGAGGATAAAGAAGTGAGAGAGAAAATAGAGAGTAATTTTATAGAAAGAATTAAACATTTGCTTAAAAAGATTTTTGGTATTGCAGATGAAAATTTTGATGAAAACACACTTTTAAAAAAGTTGAAAGATATTGAGGATAAGAAAGAAAAGCTATCAGCAGAAAATTTGAGACTTTCAGAGCAGGAGAGAGAATATAAGAGTCAGCTAGATAAAGTTAGGGATCAAAATTCTGACTTAAAATCAAAATTGGATCAAAATATAAAGAAAAACGATAAGCTTGAAATTGACTTGCAAGAAAGCAACAAAGAAAAAGAAATTCTTAAAAACAAACTAGAACAAAGCAATACTAAAAATAAAAATTTAGAGGAAAAATCACGCGAAAGCCAGAAAGAACTTGATAAATTTAAGAGCGACTTTAGTGCTTATGATAAATTTTTAAGTTTATCGGAACAAAAGAGAGAAAAACTAAAAAATATTTTAAGAGGCGATAGTCTAGCTACTTTTATAGCCGTGGGGGTTCAACCAAAAAATATAGAAAATCTATGGGATTATCTTAGTAGCATCTTAAGAGAAGGGCAAGATGACGAAACAAATAAACTTATAGAGATTTTTTACTCTCTTTTTGAGTATTATAAAGAAGCAAGCGGTAGAATTTATGAGCTTGACAGCGTAGAAGTAGGAGATGAATTTGATGCCACAAAGTATATGAGGCATAATTCAAGTATAGATCATAGCGGTAAAATCACAAGTATTATTTTGCGCGGAATAGTAAATATCAACACAAAAGATACTAAAAGACAATCAATAGTAAAGTTAGGATAAAAAATGAGTTTAGATACAAAACAAATTCATCAAATTAAAATTTCAAAAGATAAGTTGGAAAGTGATATAAATAGTAGTTGGAAAGAATTTCTAAAAAACTATAATTCTAATTTTAAAAATTCAAATAATATTTTTACTAAGCATATTTTTAATTTGTATCAAAAATTTAAAAATATAAAAAGATTTGTTGTTGCAACTGATGTTGTATATGATGCGATAGAAAATAGATTTTGTTTTGATTTTCACAGTGAAAGTTCTGATAGTAAAAACTCTAATAGCAAAATATCTCACACCTTTGCAGAATTAGGTTTATATATATATGCCGCAGGAACTACTAATAGTGCAATCAATATTTTAGAAAATAAAAATGATTTAACACCTAATCCTAAGAATAAAATTTTTTTTAATGTAGTGAACGAGCATTTTAGTGTTGATGAAACCAAATTAGTATCCAAAAAGGATACCAAACATCCAAGCAAAGGAATATATGTAGCAATCAAAGATGAGTCATATAAAGTTTTTGCTAGTTTTTTTGAATTAAATTTAAATATAGATGACTTTAAAGACAGTGCTGAATACAAGATGTTGAAAAGTTTTAAATTTGAAAATAAAAAATTTGTATTATCCAAAAACCCAGAATTGTATTATGATAGCCGATATTTAAGGCAATTTTTATATGAGGATAAAGTAAGGGCAGATATAAAAGAGTATGATGAAAAGATACTAACCGACATAAACCGTGGACTTTGGGGGCTTTGGGATATTGATGATGAGAGCGATAAAAATACGCTTTTTATAAAATTAAAGAATCCTTTGATAGCAAGAAATCCTGAAAGTAGTATCAAAAATGGTATCGTAGGTATCGATTTTGGAACCAAAAGCACAGTAGTAGTGTATCAAGGCGAGAGCGCTAAAATACATCCTATGCGAGTTGGTATAGGTGACTTGGGTAAAAAAGTAGAAAAATTACACTATGAAAATCCGACTATAATCAATTTTAACGATTTGAGTCAATTTATCAAGGATTATAGGTCTAAAGAGGGCAAGCCTCCTACAAAATGGAGTGATGTTAATATCTCTCATACAGCTTATAGCTCGCTTTTGGCAAGTGCGTCAAGCGAATACAACTCTTATTTATCCGATCTTAAACAGTGGGCAGGAAAACGCAATAAACAAATAAAAATTTTTGATAAAAAAGGCGTGCAGTTTGAAATCCCAAATAGCGTAAATATAAAAGAAAATGATATAAATCCTATCGAGATTTACGCATACTATTTAGGGCTTTATATAAATAATCAACACAACGGAATTTTTCTAAATTACTCCTTGTCTTTTCCGGTTACTTATGAGCTTGATGTAAGAGAGATGATTTTGTCAAGTTTTAAAAAAGGTATTATAAAGTCTTTGCCAAATTCGCTTCAACGAGCCGAAATTTTAGATAGGCTAAATGTTAGAGCCGGTGCTAGTGAGCCGGCAGCTTATGCTATTATGGCCTTAGAAGAGTATGGATTTGATCCTGTTAATGATGAGAGAGTTTATTACGGTGTATTTGATTTTGGAGGAGGAACGACAGATTTTGACTTTGGTATTTATAAAGAGGCTGATGCTAATACTAGATACGACTATATTTTAGAACACTTTGGAGCCGGCGGAGATAGGTATTTGGGAGGAGAAAATTTACTGGAACTTGCAAGTTTTGAGGTTTTTAAGAAAAACATAAATTTAATGCTTGAAAATAAAATTCCATTTACTTTATACCAAGAGGCACAAAAATTTCCTGGAAGCGAAATTTTGATTAGCGATTCACAAGAGGCAAGAATAAATACAAAAACTTTAATGGAAAAACTAAGACCACTTTGGGAGGCAAAAGATAATGAATTTGCAGAGGATGGAGCCATATCTTTAAATTTATTTAGTTCTAACGGGGAAGATATACCGGGAATTTCTCTATCAATAGATAAAAAAGAGATTTTACAACTCATCAAAGATAGAATCAAAAAAGGAGTTGATAATTTCTTTGAGGAATTTAGGCTTGCTACGGCTAAGAATTTAGACCCTCAAGACAGCAGACAAATAAATGAATTTCATATATTTTTGGCAGGAAATTCAAGTAAATCGGCATTTGTAGATGAGCTATTTAAAGAAAGAATAAAACAAGAAACAGAAGCCATGATGGAAAAAAACTTTAAATTTGAACTCAAACTATATCGACCTATAGGCGAAAATAGCAATGACCTAGAAAAGCCAAACGGCAAAACTGGAGTTGCTTTTGGACTTATACGCTCGCGAAAGGGAGGAAATATTCATGTAATTGATAGAAATATAAGTCAGGATATTAATTTTAAATATTACATAGGCAGAATGAAGAAAAGAAAATTTTTAACAGTTATAGATAGAAAGCAAAATTACGGAGAGTGGATTAAATTTATAGATGCGTGCGAGAGTGAATTTGAGGTTTATTATACTACCCAAGGAGCTGTTAGCACAAATAATGTTAGTATCGATGATAGCGGTATAAGTAAAAAGATATTAAACTCAGGCTTAGCCGATAAAGATAGTTTTATATATCTAAGATTAGCTAGCCCTAATGAGTTTGAATTTGTGGTATCGAATGATGATAGTATCAAAGATGAAATTTATAAAACAGAAATAACAAAGGTGGTTTTATGAGTGAGGTTACAAAGCAAATCAAAGGGCTAAAAGTCTCAAGAGAGATGCTGGAGGCTGATATTAATTTAAGTTGGCAAAAGTTTATAAATACTGACAATAAAGAATCTTCTAATAATTTAAATTATATGTTTCTGAAAAATATAGAGAATTTGTATAATAAATTTAATGAACTTGTAAGTGCCAATAGTCTTATCAGTATAGGAAATAGATCGTTTTTTATGCCTGAAGATAATATTTTTATTTTTATACATAAAACAGAGGGCGAAGAGTATGAAGAAATTTACAAAGCGGTTAGAGATTATATAGGTGATGAGTATTCTGATATAAAATTTGAATACGAAGTTTTAGAAAAATGCGTCAAGGCTATATATGATAATTTGCCGGTTTTAAGAGATGATATTAAAGAATACACTAGTCTTGCTTCTGATATTAAACCAATAACTCTTGCTTTTGGTATTAAACAAACAACAAGAAAATTAATCATATGGAAACTTTACAGTAGTAAATATGGTTATTACAAAGAAGGCGGTTCATATGTAAAGAGTGAATGCATCGATTTTCCAGACTATTGGCGTTGTTGGGATATGGATATAATTCCTGCTGAAAAATTTTCTCCGAAAGATATTTTTAATCTCTGCCTTAAATCAAATTTAGAGATAAAAGAGCTAGCTAGCGAGCCTGATTATAAAATTTTGCAAGGGTTTAAATTCAAAGATAATAAATTTATCATATCCGATGAAACGAAGCTAGAAATCGGTAAAGACTATCTAAGTTATCTTTTAAATGAAGATAAAATAAGAGCCGATATAAAAGAGTATGATGAAAAGATGTTAAGCGATGTAAATAGAGGGCTTTGGGAGCTTTGGGAGATGGATCAAGATAGCGATAAAAATACGATTTTTATACCATTTGAAAGCTCTTTGACTGCTAGAAATCCTGAGAGTAGCATTAAAAATGGGGTTATAGGTATAGATTTTGGCACAAAAAGCACGGTTGTGGTATATCAAGAAGATACTGTAAAAATAAATCCAATGAGGATTGGTGTAGGAGATCTGGGCAAAAAAGTAGAAAAGAGCCATTTTGAAAATCCTACCATAATCAGCTTTGAAAATTTTGGTAATTTTATTAAGGATTACAGAGCCAAGCAAGGAAGACCATACACGAAATGGAGAGATGTAAATATATCTCACACGGCTGAAAATTCTCTAAAAAATGCCGCTTCTGGCGACTTTAACTCTTATTTAATGGAGCTAAAGCAGTGGGCAGGGGCAAAAAATAGAAAGCTTAAAATTTTTGATAAAAAGAGGGCTGAATTTGAAATAAAAGGAAGTTTGGAATTAGGCGATAATGATATAAATCCTATTGAAATTTACGCTTATTATTTGGGTCTTTATATAAATAATCAACATAACGGAATATTTTTAGACTATATACTATCTTTTCCTGTTACTTATGAAGTAAAGGTAAGGCAAATGATTTTATCTAGTTTTAAAAAAGGTATTATAAAGTCTTTACCTGATTCGCTTCAGAGAGCAGAAATTTTAGACAGGCTAAATGTTATAGAGGGTGCTAGCGAACCGGCGGCTTATGCCGTTATGGCTTTGGAAGAATATGGGTTCGATCCTGTTGGTGACGAGAGGGTTTATTACGGTGTATTTGATTTTGGCGGAGGAACAACCGATTTTGACTTTGGTGTTTATAAGGAGCTTGATACCGATAGATATGACTACTGCATAGAGCACTTTGGTGCAGGCGGTGATATGTATTTGGGAGGAGAGAATTTACTGGAGTTAATTAGCTTTGAAGTGTTTAAATCAAATAAAGATAAGCTGCTTGAAGCGAAAATACCTTTTATAAAGCCCGATGAATGTGAAAAATTTCCCGGAAGTGAGATACTGCTTCAAAATTCACAAGAAGCAAAGAGAAATACAAAAGAGCTAATGGAAAAATTGCGACCTCTCTGGGAAGGCATGGATGATGAAAGCTATGATAGCGGAGTTTTGTCAATAAATCTATTTAATTCAAGAGGAGAAAATATACCTGGCTTTGAGCTTAATATTGACAAAAATGAAATTTTATCAACGCTAGAAAACAGAATTAAGTTAGGTGTTGATAGTTTTTTTAACGAGTTAAGAAAAGCTATCGTAAATTATGAAGCAAATAGCAAAGAGATACTAAAAATAAATGAGTTTAATATATTTTTAGCAGGGAATTCTAGCAAGTCGGCATTTGTAACAAAACTTTTTAACGAAAGAATAGAGAAAGAGAAGCAAGATATGCTAGAAAAGGCTTCTATGATATGTGAATTTAAGCTTTTTAGACCTCTTGGAGAAAACAATGATGATATAGAGAGTCCAAACGGTAAAACCGGAGTAGCTTTTGGGCTTATTAGATCAAGAAAGGGAGGTAGGATTCAAGTAATTGATCGCAATGTAGACGATGTAGATATAAATTTCAAATACTATTTGGGAAGAATTAGGAAAAGATGCTTTCAAACAGTTATATATAGAAATCAAAAATATAATGAGTGGGTGAAATTTATAAATGCGGACGAGAGTAAATTTGAGATATTTTACACAACTTTAGCATCCGCAACCACAAACAAGATGAATATAGATGAAAATAGCGGATCTATAAAAAAACTAGCTCTTGAAACCGGATTTAAAGATGATGGATGTAATGTTTATATAAGATTAATTAGCCCTAGTGAATTTGAGTATGTGGTATCTGATGATGACGGTATAAAAAATGAAGTTTATAAAACAGAGATAAAAAAAGGAAGTATCTAATGCTACAAAAAGATAATTTGTATGTAAGTTTGGTAAAGGGTTATAGCGGTGTCGGCGAGCAAATTTTACCTTTGCAAGAAGCTGATTATTTAGATTTAAGAGGTATTAACTTTTATCATATCAAAGAGCTTACTTTTGAAGATGATAGTCCAAGAAGAGAGGCTTTTGAAAATGTTATTAGCACCATAGGCATACAAGGTATTATCTTTGTTTATCTTATAATCGGAGATAAAGATGGAGTTTCGTTTTATTCCGGTATTGCAAAAGATACAAGCTACGATGGAGAGCTTGAGCTTGATATAGACGATATCGCCGACAGAGTTTTAAAGCCTAGTATTGAAGGAAATTTTAGAGGAAGTAAGGTTTTTAAAGTAGAAAATAAAGACGAGCTTGTTTCAAAAGTCAGAAATATGAGTGTATTTGGCAAGGTAACCGGAGTGCCTAGCGTTCATAAGGATAAAGAAAATTTTCAAGGAATTGATAGGCTGATTGATATTATGAATGGTGATGAATTTGGTCTTATGATACTTTCAAAACCGATATCAAAAGATGAGATAAGTCAAATAGAAATGGATATTTTCAATTTGCATAATGTTCTATCTCCAATCGCAAAACAATCAATTCAGCACACAGAAGGCGAAACAGACACTAGAACATCATCTCATACTCAAGGAAGCTCTTTTACAGAAGGAAGCAGTTATTCAGAGGCAAAGGGTAGCTCAAAAGGTTCTAGTTCAGGATGGAGTAGCGGTGACGGTGAAGCATCGGAGTCAGGAAGCACAAACCAGAATAAAAGCAATACAACAACAACAGGTACTTCAAATAGTAAAACAACAAATCAGTCAGATACTAAAGGAGATTCACAATCTAAAAATTCGGGTAAAAATTTAAGTTTTGAAACTACAAATAAATTTGCTAGCGAGTGGCTAAAATATCTTGATGAAGTATTAATTAAAAGGCTAAATTACGGTAAAAACAGAGGACTTTTTAAATCATGCATATATCTAATGTCAAATGAAAACTCCGGAAACTTAACCAAACTTGGTCGTGCTATAAAATCTATTTTTTCGGGAGATGAAAACAATAAAGCTCCTCTTGATTTTAAGTTTTTAGATGAGAAAAGCAATGAGATAGAGGCGATTAAAAATTTTCAAATTCCAAAAGTTAAGACAAACTATCCTGCAAGAATCATCTCGTCTATGGATTTAAAAACTCAGTCTAATTGGCTTTCTACAAGCGAACTTAGTGTTATAGCTACTTTGCCTAAAAAAGAGGTTGTTGGACTGTCTTTAAGAGAAGAGGTTGAATTTGGTTTAAATTTTAAAGATATAAAAAACTCAAGTTATGAGAAATTTGAGCTTGGCAATATGATACAAAGCGGAAACGAGCTAGAGAATAAAAAAGTTTGTATTGATAAGGCTTGGCTAGATAAACATATTTTTATAGCCGGAGTTACGGGTAGTGGCAAAACTACAACTTGCCAAAGTATATTAAAATCTGCAAATTTACCATTTTTAGTTATAGAGCCTGCCAAGACAGAGTATAGAGCGATGCTTGAAGATAGCGAATTTAGCAAGAATTTGATTATTTTTACTCTAGGCAACAATAAAGTAGCTCCTTTTAAAATGAATCCGTTTGAGTTTTTTCCGCATGAGAGCATTTCTTCAAGAGTAGATATGATAAGGGCAAATATAGAGGCTTCTTTTGATATGGAGGCAGCCATTCCTCAAATCATAGAAACAGCCTTGTATGAATGCTATAAGGATTACGGATGGGATATTACAAGCAGCACAAATAGCAAATTTGAAAATCCGTTTGCCGATGGAGTTTTTGCTTTTCCGACTTTAAGTGATTTGTATGCAAAGACTAAAAGCGTTGTTGATAAACAAGGGTTTGACGAGAGATTAAAAAGAGATTATATAGGCTCAATAAATGCAAGACTTCAAGGACTCTTAGTCGGTGCAAAATCTTATACTCTAAATAATGAAAGAGGGATAAATTTTGTGGATCTTCTTGATAAGAATGTCGTTTTAGAGCTTGAGGACATTAAAAACGGCAATGAAAAATCGTTAATTATGGGCTTTATTTTGATTAATATAAATGAAGCCTTAAAAATTAAGCACAAAGAATACAAAGACAAAGGTAAGCAATTTAGGCATATTACTCTAATAGAAGAGGCACATAGGCTACTTAGTAAATTTACCCCCGGAGATAGTCCTAATAAAAAATTAGGAGTTCAAAGTTTTTCCGATATGCTTGCAGAAGTTAGAAAATACGGAGAGTCTTTGGTGATAGTTGATCAAATTCCAAATACGTTAACACCTGAAGTGTTAAAAAATACAAATACAAAGATAGTGCATAGAATTTTTGCACAAGACGATAAGGAGGCTATAGGAAATACTATGGCTTTGGAGGATGAGCAAAAAAATTTCTTATCTAATTTGGAAACAGGACGCGCTATTGTTTCAAATCCGGATTTTATAAGACCTATTCAGGTTCAAATAAAACCTCAAACAAACACTAGCGGAAGTGGCGTAGACGAAGAGATTATTATAAAAAGAGCAAGGGAGTTTTATAAAACTATATCCAAGAGCGGAGTTTTGCCGTCATTGGAGTTTGAAAACGATCTTGATGATAAAATGATTAAGGAGGCTTTGAAATATAATTTTTATGAATTTGAAATCAAATGGAGGGATGCTTTAAAAAAAGATCACATTAAGCTTATTGAATTAAGAAAATTTATAAAAGCTAATCATGTACCAAGTAATATGGAGTATCTGAGCCAATATATTATCAGGAAATTCTACAAAAACTCAGAATTTTCAAAAGAGGTAAGAGAGTGCGTTGATCTTATTTTAGATAAGGTCTATAATGGAGACGATGAAATGGTTGAATTTGAAAATAAACAACCTTTTTATATGTCAATTAATTAAATCTGAAAGGATAAAATATGTTTGGTCTTTTAACTACAGCCGTAAGTGCTGCTTGTAGTTTTATAAGTAGTTGTGCGAGTACTATAGGCGGGGCAATAGCAACTGCCGCTACTACTCTTGCGCCGTATATATCAAAGGCATTGGAAGTTGTTTCTACTATTGTAGATATTGCGAAGGCTTTAGGAATTATAGGGAACGAAACGGATCCTAAGGAACTAGGTTATCAGGCAACGCATTCAGATAAAAGTCCTGAGGATTTTCAAAGCTATAAAGACTATATGAAGCATATACAAAGCATAGAGGTTGATAAAGAAAAGCTAGAAAATGCAAACGATGCGGAAAAATTGGCTTATCTTTCAATCGGTTCTGCGGTCGCACTAAAAGGGATAGCTGAAAATAAAGGTGTTGAGAGTATTGATCCGCATATAATGGTAAGTGTATCTAAATTTGGAGGAAGTCTGGAGAGTCAAAATTTAGCTTTGGATAAACACTTAGAAGTTTTTAAAAGTAGTTCCGATACCGATAGGCTTGCCGGATACATTGACGGAAATTTAGAAAGTGCAAAAGATAAAATTTTTATATCTGATAGATTGAACGATATATATAAAAAACTAAATCCGGAAATGAGTGAAAAGGAAATTTACCAGAAAGTTGTTAATATGGAGGGGAGTAATTAATGTATGAGTTTATAATAACTCTAGAAAAGGATAAAATTTCTGTTTGCGAGTTTAAAAAAGGTAAATTTGAAAAACTAAAGAATAACGGTGAATTTTGGCAAAAATTTGATGATGAAAGTTTTTGGGTTTGGTTTAGGAAAAAGACCGAAATTAAAGAGAATAATCATTGCGCCTTTGTTATTTTAACTGATAAGAGTGATTTTTTAATCCCTGAAGATATAAATATAAAGGATAGTTTTGAGTTAACCAATGAAAATGTCAAAGACTTTTTTAAAGGCGGTGTGCCTGAAAAGTTAAAGTTAATTTCATACCCGGATGGATTTAGCGATAATATTTATGAACCCAAAAAACAGGATATCGAGGTTTTATCGGATAAAGAGTGTGACGATTTAGTAAGCTATTTTAAAATAAAAACCAAAGAATATGAGTCAAGATAAGATAATATTTGAGAGGAAATTCTCTCAAATATTATTTTCTTTTATTAAATACTTTTTAATTTTTCAAAATTCATTTAATATCTTCCTTAAATTTTCATTGATGTGAAGATCTAAAAAACTATTGCCGTTTGATAATTTACTTAGCTTTGATTTGATGATATTTTTAACATCATAAAGCGCAAGTTTGGCTTTTGCTAAGCCAATATAAAGCTGAATAAGCTTTAGACTAGCGCTTAAACTTTCGACTTCATCATCAATCATATCTCCAATTTGACCTAGTAATTGCAAAATTCGCCAATACTAAGGTTTTTTGAAATAACCTCTTCAGCTTTTTGTTTGATTTTATAAAAAAGTTTATATCATTAAAATATTTTTTACTATAAATTTTGTTTAGATTTTCCTATAAAAAAAGAACAACCTATCAATAATACACTTAAGCAAATACCACCTGTGGTTTTTATAGTGTCCAATAAAAAATTCTTATTTTCACTATCTTTGGCGCCCATTTTTTCCAATAGATACTTTATGTTTTCTATAATATATTGTTCGTCTTCTTTGCATAACTTATTATCTTTTAACTTATCTCCAAGTATGTCTATTATTTTTTTGTATGATTCCAGTATATCATTTTGGCTATTGCTATTTTCTTTTAGTATTGAATCATGCATGCTTCTTAGGTGATCAGTGATACCACGGGAAAACTCTATCTGCGCTGGAATTTGCTCTAAAATTTTAATTAAAACATCTTTATTTATTTGCGGTATTTTTGATACAAGTTCTTGCATCTTTTCTTTTGATAAATTTTCAAAATTATTTATTTTTGTTTCCTTTTTAACACTTTCTATTGTTGCCAGCATATTTTCCTCCTCTAGTTTGTTTTTGATTAAATAATTATTTAAATTATACAACTAAAAACTTTATGTATGCTTTTAGACAACAAAAGCTTTTTGCTACTTAAACACACCTTTTATACTTGATATTATTGATTGAACGCCGACTATATCATTTGTTTTACTTAACTTATCACTGCCACACTTTGGGCATTTTGACTCCAGTCCCCAGCTTGCATCAACCACATCACTTTTAGGATAATAAACCTTGCTCCATCCGCATTGTTCGCATACTTTTTTAAATGGCTTTGGTCTTATCATTATAGCTCCTTTAGTTTACAATTATATAGTTATTTGTAGATATTAATCAATAAAATCCAGTAGTTATTTATGGTATTTATGTTTTTGCCCAACTATTTTTAAAAAATATTAAATCCAATACGAAAGCTTGCTCTTCTATGCTATAAGAGCAGTAGTTGTTTGATTTTACAATTATCCCATCAAGTTTGTTTAGCATTAGATCTAAATTTTCTTTTAATAGTTTTAATTCGAACATCAGTCCTTTTCCATCTATGGTTTTTAGTTTTGAGTCTATTATCTTTATTAGCTCTTCTTCTTGCGGTATAGTATAAATCTTTGCAGGAAGGTTGTATATCTCATCAAGTGCTTCTTCTAAGTCTTTTAGTGATGATGCGAATTGATACTTCGCATCATCACTGATATTATTACTATTTTTTAGAGTATTATCCATATTATTGATATCTAAATCTATTTTGCTGCTATTTTCAAGATACTTTTTAAGTCCATATCCTGTAGCAATAATAGAGATAGCACCAATAGCATATCTAAGCATTATGAGTTCTCTATGATTTCGTCATCTTCCTCTAGTATAGACACCTTTGATCTTTTATCTTCATCACTAAAGATATCAAAGTCCCCAAACTCACCCTCTGCAACATATCTTCCTATTCCATAGCCTACGGCTATAAGCAGAGCTCCTGTAAATATACGTCCAAGCATTTTTCATCCTTTCAAATGTAATTTCAGATGAAAATTTAACATCTCCTTCTGACAGGTTGTGTCAGGATATATAATCTTTTAAAATTTTTACTAGTTTTTCATGTAAATATACAGGAGACACTATCTTTATAAATGGTATCCAGTACTTAACTACTTTTAAAATTTCATCATCATAAGACACATTTGTTGATATTATCAAACTGTTTTGCGTTTGAGAGATGATTTTTTTATTTGGGAGTATCTCTTTGCGTAAGAAGTATTTGGCGGCTTCGGGTTTAATCTCTAAGGTAACTTCGATAGACTCATTGGAGAACCAATTTGTGTTATTTGCTTTGATTTTTTCTATAAATTCACAATTTGGATTAAAGATATTATCGGTTATCTTTAAATTACTAATCTTTTCAAGAGTAAAATTTTTAAGCTTACCGTTATCATCTGCCAGTAGATACCATATACCGTTATTATTAATAAGCTTATAGGGATTTAAAACCCTATCTTTATCATTATATCTACACTTTATCTGTTTATTGGCTATTATCATAGCGCTTAGCTCTTCAAATTTCTTTTTATCGTTTTGAGAATTTTGAAAGCCTTGATGCTTTATTAGGTAGGCTTGATTTATTTTTTCATTTAACAGCTCCGCTATAAAACTATTTTCAAGGGATGGAAACATGGATTTGATGCCGCAAAGAGTAGCAAACTTTTGTATATCTTTAAAGCTTAAGTTGCCAAGCACGCAAGGGTCTATAAAATATGATCCGTTTTCTTTTTCTATGGGTAAAAGACTAAGTCTTTCCATGTCTCTTCTTGCTGTTCTTTCAGATATGCCAAACTCATCCATTAGATCTTTAAGTGTAAAAGTGTCGGAATTGTTGAGTTTCATTATTATATGAGCTAGTCTTACTTGGAGTTTGTCGTATTGGTTTTTCAAGATATTCTCCTTTTTTTTGTAATTTTATCAAATTTTAAAAATTTATGACACGCCCTGTCAATAAGCTAGTGCATAATTTTATAAAATATTTAAGGAGATTAACATGGACACGAAAGCATTAGTAGCTGAGCTTAACAAGGCTATTTATATAGCCAAGCAAGAGGATATGGGTGAGTTTGTAAGAAAATATACACAGAGACTAAATGATCTATCTCTTACGAAGATGGAGCCTAATGAGGATGAGCTAGAGATTGACGAGATGATGTATAAAGATAAATTTGGAGTTTTTGGAGATGTTGCCTGCAAAACTCTATATAAGGTTAAAAGCCTTATGGGGTTTGATGAGTATGAGGATATAGATGAGGATATCATAGATCATATAAATGATTTTTCAGAAGCCGTAGATGCCTTATATCTACCAAATAGGCTTAATAAAATTTATGATCAATTTTTGAAAGATGATGGAAGTGATGGATCTAATTATCAAAATATTAAAAACCAAATCGACGAAATAGAGGCAAATTTTGATAAAAGCAATCTGCCTAAAATATCAAGAGAGATTGCATGGAGTGTTTTAAAGATTCAGTCATTAATATCAACTCATAATTTTTCAGTAAGTCTAAATAATAAAAGCTATTTAACCGGCATAAATAACAAGTTTAAAGATCTAAAAGATATACACAAAAAGCTTTTAGCTAGTGCGGATAGTTATAGACTTAAGGTTTTGGGAGTAAAAGAGATAATTGGCTAAAGCAATATTGTGATTGAATATATTTTTTGGATATCGAACATAAATTAATATTTAATAGAAAGGTAGTATGGCGATGTTAAGATTTGAAACCGAAAGTATCGAAGAAGCAAGTAAAAAACTTTGTGAAATAATGAATAACTACAAAGAGTTTGATATAGAGCATATAAATAAAGAAATAAAGGCTCTTGATAAAAAAGTAAGTGATTTTAGTGGCTCAGTTAGTCCTAGTGAAAAATTTTTAACTTTTATGATAATTGATAGATTGAAAGAGATAAAAAAAGCTATAGATAGCCAAGATATAAAGGCAAAAGTTGGTGATCTTCTACATGAATATAGAAGTCTTAGTCCTGATGAGCTTGATGCAAAAATTGCAGATATGGAGGCTAGACATAAAAACTATCAGCTTGGTTTTCAGGATGTTAGAGAGTATGTTTTAAATAAGATGCTCTTGGATGGATTAAAGATTATTAAAGAATAAAAAACTTTAATATCTTTTAAAAACAAATAATATAGAGTATGGATAGGATATAGTTTCTACTCTATATTATTTTATTAACTCAATAAGACATTAATTATAAAATCTTTATATCTTTAAGCGGTATTCAATAAATTTATTCAATTAAATTGTCATATAATGCATAATCTTATTTATACTTTTGAGTATGTGTGACTTTAAAACATTATATTTTTCAATACACTAAATTTTATTTTGTAAATCCCGAAAATATCTTATTTGATGACATAGCCTGTCAAAGTAACGCATTAAAATAACAAAAAATAAAAAAGGTTGGCAATTGAAAGTTTTATTAGAAAAAGGTATAAAAATTAAACTTATAAAATACCTATATAGTAAAAATCTGAACTCGGTTATAGTTCCTGAAATAGGTCTTGGCGGAGATGAGTTTTTGCAAATCAATGCAATGGCTGATATTGTTGAACTAAATAACGAAATTACAATATATGAAATAAAGTCTGCTAGAGACAGCTTGGCTCGTCTCAAACATCAAATAAGTCACTATTTAAAATATGCAAATAGGGTTTTTGTTGTAATTGATGAGAAATTTATAAATAAGCTTCAAATTCCGGATCAAGTAGGTATTTTGGTTGTTAGTGACAATAAAATTATTGAGCAAAGACCTGCAACGAGCTCTCAAATGGAAGTTGAGTTTTATCTAAAGCATTGGTGGAGTATTGAGCGTAGAAAAGCCTTTCGTGGCTTTAAAACCGGAAGTTTTGCAAATTTAAGTAAATCCAAAGAGACTGCACTTCACTACTTTTCTAATCAACAAATTGCCGATTTAACAATAGCAAGACTGAAACAACGCTACAAGGATGAGAGTGATCTTATTAGAAAGCTGATTTTAGAAAAAAGATACTATAAACTTTTTCCTCACAGAGATTTAAACCCAAAAGAAATGAAAATAGAACCTATGGTTAGAATGAGCAAAGGAAAAATAGAGTTTTTAACTAAAATTTGATGATAAAAGAGTAGCAACAAATATAACAAGGAGCCAAATATGACAAACAAAGAGAGATTTTCTAAACTTTTGGAGATTTTAAACGAAGGACTAATTGAAAAAGAGCAGGCGATTTCACTAACACTTTTAAGCTTGATTGCCGGCAAAAGTATCTTTTTGTTTGGACCACCTGGCACTGCTAAAAGCCTTGTAGCCCGTAGAGTTTCTAAAGCTTTTGCAAGCGATAAGTTTTTTGATTATTTAATGAATAGATTTAGTACACCAGAAGAAATTTTTGGACCACTTAAACTAAGTGAGCTTAGAAAAGATAGGTTGGAGCGTCAAATAAAGGGATTTTTGCCGGATGCTGATTTTGCATTTTTGGATGAAATTTGGAAAAGTAGCCCGGCAATCCTTAATTCTCTTTTGACTATAATCAATGAAAAGCGTTTTACAAATGGCAGTGATGTGATTAAAGTTCCATTAAAAGGTCTAGTTGCAGCTAGTAATGAATTTCCCCAAGAGGGTCAGGGATTAGAGGCGCTTTATGATAGATTTGTCTTGCGACTTGTAGTGCCAAGGATTGAGAAAAAATCAAATTTTAAGCTACTGTTATCCTCGCTTGGAGCAAATGAGAATATTGAAATTTCTGATGAATTGAAAATTAGCGAAGAACTTTTAAGCAAAATCATTAAAGATTCTAAAAGCATAAAAATAGGGTCTGCAATTTTAGACGTGATAGTCAATATAAAAAATAAAATAACCAAGTATAACAATAATATACAAAAGCAAGATGAGACAGAAATTGAATTGAGTGATGATATTAAGATAATAGATATAAGTGAAAGGCGATGGATAAATATTATGGGGTTGCTTCGTGTAAGTGCGGTAGCAAATGATAGGCAAAATATTGAACTATCGGATGTTTTATTGCTAAAGCATACTTTATGGGAAGATGAATCACAGATACAAGCTATATCTCAAATTATTGATGAAGCGATTAGTAAAAAAATAGCACAAGTTACAAATTTTGATGGCTATAAAAATACTTTAGATAGTGTTGCTGAGGTTTTTAAAAGACAAGAGTACTATGATGGAGTTAAAACAATAGATAAAGAAGCGTATTTAAAACTAAACATTGACGGTGAATTTTATGCTAATTTGGATGGATTAAACAGTGGAAATCTAAATCCGGCTTTAATGCTGAAAGATGGAGTTTTGGTTCCAAGCCAAAGCATTAAGTATAAATTTATAAAAAATGAAAATAGTCAAGAAATTACAGTTTATAATTATTCGAGCTCCACAATACCAACAAGAATAAATTATGCATTAAATCCAAGACCACCAAAAAAAGAAGAATTAGGAGATATTATCTATGCACTAGATGAACTTAAAAACAATATTGACAATAACCTCAATAGATATAAAAGCGAAGTTGAAAATTTCTTTGCTACAAACTCTAATATTTTTATATCAAAAAAAGAAAATTTAATTGCTATACAAAATATATCATCTCTAGTAGATGAGTTAGAAAGTCTAAAAATACAGACTATAAATTTAAAAAAAGAGATGGAAAAAAGCTATGTTGAGTAAGAGTTTTATAAAAAAACATAAAGAATTTGATCTTGATATAAATCTAAATTTTATTAAAGATGAATGGTTGATTTATTGTATTTTACAAGACTATTCGTTTTGCGTAAATTATATTATAGAATCAAAACAAAAAGAAGAAAAACATTTAGAACAAAATTTGCAAAGATACCAGAGTATAAGCGATGAAGATTTTAGCGATGAAGATCTATATTCTTTGCTTGAAGATATGCAGGATAACATTAGTGATTTTAATTCAAGTCTATATGTGGCAGATAACTTAAGTAAAGATAGGTTGATTAGTCATAAAAACTACTTACTAGAGTTGTATTCCGAGCTCATAGAAAAGGAATTTATAAACATAAAACAAAATCATATAAATAAGGTTAAGAAGCTATGCGTTCAAACTGATATATCCGCTTTGAGCTCTTTGGCGTCTGAATTATTTGAGATACAACAAGAAGAAAATAGTAAAATGCATGGCGCAGGAAACAATAAAACGCTTAGCAAAAAGCAAAAATTAGTTCTTGATAAATATATAAAAATGTTAAAACAAAACGAGATAAAAACACTATGTGATATGCTTGGTAAAAATTTTAAAACAGGCAATGGAAAAACAAAGCTAAATTATTCCAATAAGGGTAATCTGAATAAATTTGTAAAAGAGCAGATTAGCGGTGTCACTCTTGGGCATGATCTTGAGAATGCTTTACCAAGCGAACTTGCTTTGATTGATGATCCTGATTTTGGAATTTTATTTGATATAAAATTTGTTGAGAATAGACTATTTTGCTTTGAAAAACAAGGATTTGTCCATAAGGATAGTGTTGGTTTTGAATCCAATAATTACGGGAAAAGTGGCCCCATTATACTTTGTATTGATACAAGTGGAAGCATGCTTGGTGAACCTGAAAATATTTCAAAGGTCTTAGCACTTTTTATTTCAAAACTTGCTACTAAAAATAAAAGGGATGTTTTTTTAATCAATTTTGGTATTAATACCGAGTTATTAGATTTTAGTTTGCCTGCAAATTTAATAACATTAACTAATTTTTTGAGCAATAGGTTTGGTGGAGGAACAGACATAAATCCTGCTATAAAAATAGCTTGTGAGATTATAAAGTCTAATCCAAAATTTAAAAATTCAGATGTTCTTGCAATTAGCGATATGCAGTTTGAAGAGATTAATCAAATAAAGCCAAAAGGTATCAAATTTTATGGATTAGTTGTAGATTGCTATGGGAGTAATTTAAATTTAGATCCGTTTTTTGATGAATTATATCAATACGATTGTAATCAAAAGAGCATAAAAAAGATTACAAATAAGAATCGTAAATCAGCTTTAATTTAATTTGGCTATATAGATGTAAAAATAATAATATAAACTTTAATTATTAAACTTAACTAATCCCCTTCTTAACTTCCGCTACCGCTTTTAAAAGTTTGCTTAATATACTATCTTGACCGACCCCGATAATCTTAGCTCTAAGATTTATTACATCTGTTATTTTGGGAGCTTTGGCGTGAACAGTTTCGTTTCTTATATCTTGAAGCTCGCTGATTACTTTAGGAAAGGTTTTAGTTATATAGTTTTCTAGTTTGCTGCCAGTTAGAGCTTTTTGCACTGGATAGTTTTTAAGTAAAAATTTATAAGTACCCAAATTTGGTTTATTGGTAAAAATATCGCTTAGAGTGTAGTTTATGCCTTGAACCGAGTAGGATATATCTAAAATTTTAGAATTTTTATTTGCCAGTTCTTTAAAAAGAGCCTTTGCAAACATATAAATTTCTTGCTCCATGGTCTTTGAGTATTTGACAACTACCGAGCTAAAATCATATAGAGGATTTTGTTTATTGGCTTGATATTCAAGTTCGGCGGAGATTATATTTTCTATGGAGTCAGGATGCATGAGATTAATAAGTTTGCTTCCAAAGCTATAGTTTATAAGATTGTCTTTTACAGACAAAAATTCTTGTGACTTATAAACATTTGTATAAAATCTCGTATCGTTAGAAAAGTAATTAATATCTTGTTTCATATCTACCATTAGAGGATATACATAGGCATTTCCATAGATAGCATAGGTGTGATTATTAAAGTTTGGAGTTGTAAAATTTGCTAAATAGTTATCCCTTATGCTTTCAAAATCATTTCTAACAAGCTCTCTTATATCGCTTATAATAAACCATTTTTCTACATCAAGCCCTTTTTCTTTATAATAGCTTGGAGCAATGTCGCTCATGTCATCATTTGTGACTTTTATAACCTTCGCTACAAATAGGCTTGAGTAATCTGTTAAAAAGAGTTGCAAGAAGTTATCTTTATCAGTGGATTGATAAATTTCTTTAAGCTTATATTCAAAGTTATGCTCCATATCTCTAAATTTGACTCTTATTTTACCAAAAGCAACTTCTTCTTTGTCAATAAGGACTTTTAGGTGCTGCTCTATAACGTCACTTTGATAATATGGATTATAGAGTATAAGGATGTTTTTCATGAAGTTCCTTTGTAAATTTAATGTTTTTAGTTATTGATAAAACTATATTCAATAATCTTTCAATAAATATTCAGGATTATTGGTAAAATTATATTTAATTCTTAAAATGATTTTATCCATTTTAGTAAGTTTTCTATTCTCCAATTCCTTACTCCCGCACTTGGGGCAGTATTCTGGAATCTGTTCCATATCCGAAAGTCTTAAGCAATCGCTTGAAAATTGAATAACCTTATAAAATCCACATTTTAAACAGCAGATTTTAAAAGGCTGTGGCTTAACCGGCATTTTAGCTCCTTCTAGAAGTGTCTTAACACATAGTGTGTTAAGACATATTTTTTTGTTTATTTATATACTCTTCTATTATACTAGATGTTAAATTTGACATAAGATCAAAGTCTCCACTATAAATAAGTTCAAAATTATCATTTAAAAAGGCCAGATATGCATTTCCTATCAATTTAGTTACAGAGCCTGCAACTACAGCATTAAATGATGTTCCAGCTATTGTTCCTACTGCAGGTATCAGTTTTAACATATTGCCAACTACAGCTCTAGTGCCAAATCCTATTCCGGCAGCAACTACAAAAGAGCCCGTTAGTTTGGCTATACCTTCTGGAGAAACATCAAATCCATAAATACTTGTAATATGAGTTATCATGGCCAATTGATTAGGAAGTAGTAATGCAATATCACTAAAAGGAATAGGTGATAATGCGATGGCTGAGGCAGCTGTTGAATATTTATTAATAATCCCTAAAGCAGCCTCTTCCTTAATTTTCTTGTTATATTGCTGCTCTCTGGCAAAAGCTTGCTTTGATGCCTCAGGTAGTTTATCGCAAGTTTTTTTTATAAGCTCATCTATACCTATTATCTTCTTTACGTCACCATCGTCATCTTCAACCTTCATGGCTCTTACTCTTTGTATTATGGCATCACTAATTTGAAACTCCTCTTTAACTATATCAGAAAATTTATGACCATTTTCATCTTTATCCTGCTGAGACTTTGTGATAGCGACTATGGTTGTATATGATTTTTCTTTAAAAAGATTAAATAGTCTTTTTTCGCCCTCCTCTATTCTTCTGCCAGGCTCTGCAATACAAAACCACACTATATTTATTTGAGAATTAGCATCTTTTTTTGCATTTTCGTCTAAAAAATTTTTAATGTTTTCAAAAGTAGTCTCAAAATCTTTCATTTCGAGACCTTTTGTATCATATATAGTAAAGCATCTATTAACATCTATTCTTTGAATCTCTTGAGTTACAGGTTTTCCTGAGCCAGTTTTAGCAACATCGCTTCCAAAAACAGTATTGATGAGAGTACTTTTACCTACGCCTGTTTTCCCAACTATCAAAACATTTAGATTATTCTCGATTTCTTTTTTGGCTTCTCGAAAAATATTCCCTGCCTGTTTTGTTAGCTCAAAAAGATCTAGTTGTACTTCTTTTTGAAGTTGTTCCTCTTGATTCTTTGTGTTTTCCATAAAGTATTCTCCTATTGAATTGAAAATTATTTAATAAAATATTTATATTATATTTTATATTTGTTTATTTAAAGCTTATTTTTTGATTATTTTTGTGTTATCAAATTTTATATTTAAAATAAATATTATTGCGCTACTTCCTTTGGAGTTTTCTTATCATAATACATTTTATATACATTAAATGTATTGGCAAAAGCCGCTATGGTTCCTTGCATACTTGCAACATTATTTAGAGTTCTTAATGATTTTACACATTCATTATTTCTTAAATATTAGTCTTCTGTGTTCATTATTTATTGCTTTGCTATCCACAATAAAGTCTTTTGTTATTTCATCTAAGACTTTCATATTGTTTTCTACCATAATTTCTTTTATATATCTTAGCATAACTGTTAAGTCATCAAGATCTTTAAAATCTTTTAATACATCATTGCTTTTTAGTATTTCTTCGTTTAAACTAGAATAGTTATCAAATAGTTGAAAGCTTTTACTCTCAAAATATCTAAATTTTAAAAGCTGACTTCTTTTTATTAAATTACTACTCGAGTTATTTTTCAAAAGATTACATATCTTTAAAAGTCTTTTTTGTAATGTTTTTAATTCATCATAGAGCTCGTCTCTAATCATATAGAAAGCAATAATTTTATTTTTTATCTGAGCAAAATTATTCTTTGCATTTTCATCTTGTAGTATTTTATCAATAGAAGCAAAGGAGCTACTATTTATATAGTTCTTTAGCTGTGCTGTTTGAAACAATCTATTTTTACTAAAATACATCATAAGAATATATCCGATTGCTAAAATTATAACTCCATATAAAACATAAATATACATTACTTTCCTTTCTTTATATAACTTATAATGGAAATTTAACATATTAATATGACAGGTTGTGGCATGAATTCACTTTATATATCATTATACTATATACTATGAATTTTAGAGGCTATTTTTATAATTAGATGTTGCTCAATTTTGAACATTTTGTATAATAAGCATACTTTTATTGATTCTTTTTTTGTGGCTTTGTTCAGTTTGTATAACTCTTGTTGAAAATCGAAAAAAAGTTTTTCAGTCTCTTTAATTTTTGATATTTTCTTTTAACTATAACTTTTTTAAACTACACTCATCTTCACAATAACATACGTGTTAATGAGGAACTCTTTAATTTATTACTTTTCTATTTCTAACTTTTTTATCTGTTTTAATTGTAAGCTATTGTTGATTTTTGTAAAAGTATGTTAAAATAAAAACTTGCAATAAGACTCATAGTTTTAAAATAAAAAGTAAATAAGGGACTAATTGAAGGACTTTTTGAAACTTAAAGTTTTAAATATCTATTTAACCTTCATTTAAATAGCATATTCGGGTGACCTCGCCCCCATTTAAATTTTTCTTTGGATTTAAATATCTTCTTTTATTCTAGCTAATACCTTACTGTAGGATTTTATTGAGTTTTGATTTTAAAAAATTATTGTTTTTAATTACTATTGTTATAATATTTTTCTGAATAATTTAGGAATAAATCAAGAGATGTTTGTAAAAAAGTATATTCAACATAAAAAATACAATTTTCAAAAAATAAAAGATTGTGGATATAGTGCATTCAAAACAATATGTAATATTTAAAAATACTAACAAAATATAAGAATATAGTAAATTATTGTCAAAAATCATTAGTTTTTAAATAATTATTTACCATATATATCTATAAAAAAATTTTTTAGAATTAATTAATATATATATATCAGTATTTTACATAACTAATCCTAATTTTATATTATATTTTAATACTCATTTTGGATATAATACATTTATTATTTATTTAAAATATAAAGGAATATTAAATGTATCATAAACATTTGTTATCTGGTTTATTGTTGGCCTTGGTCTTTAGTGGTTGCGTGAGTCAAAAATCTGCAAATTTGAATTATGAAAAAGCAATCGAAATAGGGGTCTGTGATCAAAATATTATAAATGAAAAAAAGGCTTTAGTAGAAAAAAAAGATGATGTCATTTATACAGGGTTAAATGCAGGCCTTATGACTAGAAACTGCGGGGATTATAATGCAAGCAACTATTTTTTTGATGCTGCAGAGGAATCTTATAAAGTTGATGTTGATTTAGAGGATACTGGATCAAAAGTTGGTAAAACGGTTGTAGGAACAGTTTTGAGTGACACATTATTTGACTATGATGGAAGCCTATACGAGAGAATTATGGTCAATGTCTACAAGGGTCTAAATTTTATGAGTTTAAACGATTTTGAAAATGCCAGAGTTGAGTTTAATAGAGCTCTTTTAAGACAGGATAAGGCTAAAGATTATTTTGCAGCTCAAATAGAAAAGAGTAGGGATGAGATTGAAAAAGCAAAAAAAGATCCTAATTATCAACAAAATATGAAAAATGCGGAGCAGGCTAATGCTTATTATGATACATTATTCAAAGAATTTAGCGCTTCTGAAGTTTTCACAAATCCTTATGCAACCTATCTTGCTTCAGTATTTTTCTTTATGGACAAAGACTATGTAAATGCAGCTGATAAATTTAGAGAGATTGTTATAACCCACCCTGATGATAAAAATTTTGAAGCTATTGATAAAATTTTTAAAAGTAGAGCAAATTCTGTAAAAAATAATGATGAAAACTACATATTCTTGATATATGAGGATGGTATGGGTGTAGAAAAAGACTCTTTTAATTTAACTATTCCATTTTTAATAGATTTTCAAAGAAATCAATTTGCCTCAACTAGCATATCTTTTCCGACTCTTAAAAAGCGTTTGCCAAGTTATGGTATGCTTAACGTAAACGGAGTGCAAACTTATGAAATTGCAAATTTTGATAACATTATAGCAACTGAGTTTAAGACAGAACTTCCTGGTATAATTGCCCAAACTATAGCCCAAGGTATAGTAAAAACAGTTATTAATGCTGCCGTAGCTAAAAATGATCCTACCGGCGGATTCTTAAGCATAGGCGTATCATTGGTAACTGCTTATGTTACAAAGTCAGATATCAGGTCTTGGACAGGTCTTCCTAAGACAGCTCAGGTAGCGGTTCTGAAAAATGATGGTAAATTTGAGTTGAGGACTCCTGATAATGCAATACTTAAAAGCGGCGAGATAGACAAAAACAGAGATGCTATTGTTTTTGTAAGATCTTTTAATGCACAAAGTGCACCACAAATTAAAATTATTCAAAGGTAGGACAAAATGAAGAAAATTTCAATACTTTTAGTCGTGATGTTTGTCTTTTTAGGCTGCGGATCGAAAACTCAAAATATATTTTTACAATCATATGGCGGAACAAGCTTGATCCAAGCGGATGGTATCTCGGAAAATGTTATAAGAAACGTAAGAAATAGGGTTAATAACAATGGATTGTTAGAAGCGGAAATAGTGTTTTTTAGCCCCAAATCGCAAAATATTTTTTATAAACTCACTTGGTTTGATCAGAATGGCTTTGTATTAAGAGATTCTTTGACGGATGATTATAAAACTCTTTATTTAAATAAAAATAGAGAGATTATCGTCAAATATCTTGCTTCAAATAAAGATGCAAAAACTTTTAAAATTTATATTACCAATAAGGGGACAAAATGAAAAGTAAAATTTTAACAACAGCAGTTTTGGCTGCATTTTTAATAACGGGTTGTGCTACTAATCAGCCAGTTTATACTGACGGTAAGGCTACTCAGGTTAAAAAAGGTGATGCGCTTACATTAGGACTAGATAGAGAGGACTTTGAAGTGGCTGCCGAAACTATGATACAAAGCCTGCTTGGTGATCCTGCATTTGTAAATTTGCAGCCTGGTGTTAGAAAAGTGGTGGCCATGGGTAGAGTCGTAAATGATACAGCACTTAGAATAGATACTGAAAAATTAACCGCCAAGATAACTCAAGCAATGCGCAGAAGTGGTAAATTTGTACTTACATCAGCAGTTGCGGCTGGCGGCGCACTTGATTCTATGAGTCATGATGTTAGAGAGTTGAGAAAAGATGATGAATTTAATCAAAAAACTATTGCCAAAAAAGGCGCTTTAGTGGCTCCTGATTTCTCTTTGGCAGGTAAAATTCGTCAAGACAACGTAAAGCTTAGCAATGGAAAAACACAGGTTGAGTATTTCTTTTTGTTAAGGCTTACAGATCTTAACTCAGGTCTTGTTCACTGGGAAGATGAAAAAACAATAGACAAAACAGGCTCTAGTAAGTCTGTTACATGGTAATTTGAAGTTCAAATTTTATTTTACTTTTTAAATTTAGGAGAATTAGAATGAATAAAAAGTTGTTTTTATGCGCTTTGGCTTTAATCAGCACTATGTATGCTAATGAAGCAGAGCAAGATATATCTCAGGCTGATGTGGATAGTCAAAATAATATATCACAATATACAGGGCAAAAAGACTTTAAAACTGTTGAAGATTTTTTTGATGAATTTGCTAATGAAAACAATATAAATTATGGTGAAACATTAAACGGTAGAACTTTTTATATCAGCAAAGCTGCCGCTATAGCGAAAGAGACAGATGCTGATTTTGCAAAAGCCTTGCAAAATGCTTATGAAAAGGCAATATTAAATCTTCAAGGCGAGTTTGTAAAAGATGTATATGGAAGAATTAGTGTAGAAAAGATAAATTCGTATAATCAAGATAATTCAACCAACGCTCAAGTTTTTGAGCCTACACAAAAAGGTGGTATCATATCTCAAATTTTTGATAAAATAGGACAATTAGCCGGCGCCTCATTAGACAAAGCATTAATGGATTTGGGTATAAATCCTGAAGGCCTAACGGAAGAGAAAAAGAAAGTTTTATTCAAAGAGAAATTTGTATCAAAGCAGATAACTACAGCCTTGGGAAGAATGTCCGGACTTGTCCCCGTTAAAACATTTGTTTCAAGAACCGGTAGTGGAAATTATGAAGTGGGCGTAATAGGTGTAGTTAGTGATAAAACTAGACAAATTGCTAGAGATATGCAGTTTAGGAGAAAACCTAATATAAAAGGAAATGGTAAAAATATCAAAGAGCTATTACCAGATAATGATAGGGGTTACTTAAACGAATATGGAATGCGCTTAGTTTATAACGAAAAAGGAGAGCCTGTAATATTAAGCTACGGCAACTGGGGCTTTTTACCAACTTCTAATGATTCTTATATGCTTGATAGAATGCATCAAATGGCACAAGATGCAGCATCCCAAAAGGCTGATGCGGCTATTATCGAGTTTATAAATACAATTATATCTTTTAACCGTGAGCAAGAGACAGGGGAGGAAGTCGAAAGAGCTATAAAACAAACTATAGATCTATATTCCGGGCAAACGCAAGAGGTGGAATCAAGTCCTAAAGAGATAGTTGATAAGGTAATGCAATCTATAAAATCTAAGGCAAGCGGTAATCTTAGAGGAATTAGAACTCTTAAGAGATGGTCTTATAAGGATGAAAATGGGATTCAAAGAGTTGGTGTTGTGAGAGTTTATGCTTATTCTAACTATGAGAATGCCACTAAGTCAATAGCTCCTATTGGTCAAAATTCTAAAAAATCAAGCAGTTCAAAAAAAGAAACTAGAGAATCTAAGACGGTCAATAGTATTGATGATTTTTAAGGATAAAATATGTTGAATAAAATCTTTATGATTTTGACTCTTTTTGGTTTTGTGTTAAATGTGCAGGCGGAAATTGTAAGTAAAACAGTTACTAAAACGGAGATTGGAGAAGGCTCCGGAATAACTCGCGAAGAAGCTATAAATAACGCCATTATTGAGGCTATAGGCAAAATGAATGGAGTTAGTATAAACTCTATAAAAAATTCTCAAACATTCGCTATAAGCGATAATAGCGGCAGTAAAATAACAGACTCATACAGCGAACAAATAAACAAAGCCACCAAGGGTAGAGCCGATTCTTATGAAGTTTTAAGTGTTGATCAAGATATGCAAGGCAGATATTTTGCAACCGTAGAAATTAAAAAAACTACAACTACAAAAAAATATAAGGCTCCCGGGCTAAGCGCTGATAGTCGTAGAAGTGTGGTTGTTTTTGATAAATCTTCCATAGAATATGAAAGCATTGGAAATTTAATCCATAAAAGAATAACTGCTAAATTGCTGGAAAGTCGTAAATTTAATTTGCTTGATAGGCAAAATGAGGGTTATTATGAGCTGGAAAAGAGTTTCATAAGAGATGGAGATGCACACAAAGATGAGAAGTATAAACTAGGACGAGCCCTTGCGACAGATTATATTTTGCTCTTTGAAATAAGAGGTATGGACGCTACGACAAAAACTAGCAATCTAACAGGCAAGGTTAGCAATACTATAGAGACTGTGATTGATTATGAGGTGTTGCTATTTGCTACACGTCAGGTCAAATTTTCAAATACTCTCGGTTTTAAAACTAGCCAAAAAGAAAGGGGCTTGATAGCTGAAAATGCTGTCATAGATGAGATAGCGACAAATATTGCAAAAGATATAGTAAATGCTATATATCCATTAAAAGTTGCGGATGCAAGCGCATCTGAAGTTGTTTTTACACAAAAGCTATCTGTAGGTGAAGTTTATGAGTGTTTCTCTCTTGGTAAAGCATTAAAAGATGCCTATACCAAAGAGACTACGGGCAGGGTTGAGAAACGTGTGGGTAGCGTTGAGGTATCCAGAGTGACTCCAAAAATCTCTTATGCTACGATAAAAGATGGAAAAATTTCTATAGGAGATATTTGTAGACCTTTTTCAAATGACAGCATCGGGCTTGATCAAGGAAGAGAAAGTAACTATGAGCTTAATCAAGGCGGAGGAGTTAAACTTGGTTTTTAAAATTTAGCGTGAGAAATCACGCTAAATTTTATTTTGTGAGCTACTTTTTAATATTATTCATCTAAATTTATTATAATTTAATTTTTATATTTAAGAATAAAAAATTAAATTAATGAAGTTTTATTTCTAAATTTATTTTTAATTATTAATAATTTTCTAAGAAAAATATTAGCTTTAAAACCAAAGTGTTACCAAAATACACTGATTATAAAGCTATGAAAAATTAATATCTTACCTTTTAAAATTAGAATAAGTATTAAAATATCAATATAAAAAATTATATATTGCAGGTTTTAGGAGCTATTTAAAAACTGTAAATAATAATACAACTCACTATCTAGACTAATTAAGTAAACATAAATAATAAATTAATTGATTTTAATCAATTTAAACTCAGCTTTTGTAAGCTAATATCTAAAATATAAAATAAAATTTTAAGAAAAAACTTAAAAAATTTAAGGAGAAAAGATGGATCGACGAGATTTTATTAAGAGTGCCGCTGCAAGTGCCGCTTGTGCTAGTGCCGGTATAGCGATGCCTGCTAATCTGATGGCGAATTCAAATGCCGAAAAAGGTTGGCGCTGGGATAAGGCTGCATGTCGCTTTTGCGGAACGGGATGCGGTATTATGGTTGCAACCAAGGATGGCAAGATAGTAGCCGTTAAGGGAGATCCGGCAGCTCCTGTAAACAGAGGCTTAAACTGTATTAAAGGCTATTTTAACGCTAAGATCATGTATGGAGAGGATCGTATCACACACCCGCTTCTTCGCGTAAATGAAAAAGGCGAATTTGATAAAAAGGGCAAATTTAAGCAAGTAAGCTGGCAAAAAGCGTTTGACGTAATGACCGAGCAGTTTAAAAAGGCTTACAACGAGCTTGGACCTCACGGTATAGGCGTATTTGGCTCGGGTCAATATACTGTTATGGAGGGTGTTGCTGCTGTTAAGCTTATAAAGGCCGGTTTTAGAAGTAACGCAATAGATCCAAACGCTCGCCACTGTATGGCATCTGCGGTTGTTGCGTTTATGCAGACATTTGGTATAGATGAGCCGTCAGGTTGTTTTGACGATATCGAGCTAACCGATACGGTAGTTTGCTGGGGAGCAAATATGGCTGAGATGCACCCTGTGCTTTGGGCGAGAGTTAGTGATAGAAAGCTAGCCGATCCTGAAAGAGTAAAGGTAGTAAATTTAAGTACATATTCTACCAGAACTTCAAATCTAGCCGATATTGAGATTATCTTTACACCTTCAACCGATCTTGCGATATTTAACTATATAGCTCGCGAGATAGTTTATAACCATCCTGATATGATAGATGAAGAATTTGTTAAAAAACACTGTATATTCACAACAGGACCTGCAGATATAGGATATGGCTTGAGAAACAACCCTAACCATCCAAAATATCCAAACGAAAAAGATATCCTAGAGACCGAGCTTAGAAAGAAGATAAGCGAAAATGAGGGTGTAACCCTATCTTATCTAGGGCTAAAAGCCGGCGATATTATGGAAAATAAAAACAATGCAAAAGCCGGAGCTCACTGGGAGATAAGCTTTGAAGATTTCAAAAAAGCACTTGCTCCTTATACTCTCGATTTTGTTGCTAAGCTTGCAAAAGGCGATCCAAACGAAGATTTGGAAGAATTTAAAACAAAGCTAAAAACTTTAGCCGAGCTATATATAGAAAAACAAAGAAAAGTCGTAAGCTTTTGGACTATGGGCATGAACCAACACCAAAGAGGTACATGGGTAAACGAGCAATCTTATATGATCCACTTCTTGCTTGGCAAGCAAGCGCTTCCTGGATCCGGAGCATTCTCGCTAACAGGTCAGCCTTCAGCTTGCGGAACAGCTAGAGAGGTTGGAACTTTCTCGCACCGCTTGCCTGCGGATATGGTTGTGGCAAACCCTAAACACCGTGAAATTTCTGAGAAAATTTGGAAGCTTCCAAAAGGCACGCTAAATCCTAAATCAGGGCCTCACTTTGTCCAAATCATGCGTGATTTAGAAGATGGCAAGATAAAATGGGCTTGGGTTCACGTAAATAACCCATGGCACAACACCGCAAATGCAAACCACTGGATAAAAGCGGCTCGTGAGATGGATAACTTTATCGTCGTTTCAGACCCGTATCCTGGAATTTCTGCTAAAGTTGCAGACCTTATCCTGCCAACTGCGATGATATATGAAAAATGGGGCGCATACGGTAACGCAGAGCGTAGAACTCAGCACTGGAGACAGCAAGTTCTTCCTGTGGGAGAAGCTATGTCTGATACATGGCAGATGATGGAATTTTCAAAACGCTTTAAACTAAAAGAGGTATGGAAAGAGCAAAAAGTAGATGACAAGCTAACATTACCTAATGTGCTAGAAGAGGCTAAAGCGATGGGCTATAGCGAGGAAGATACATTGTTTGACGTGTTGTTTGCAAACAAAGAGGCAAGAAGTTATGGTGCAAAAGATCCTATTATGGAAGACTATGACAACACTGAGGTATTTGGAGACAATAGAAATGTAGTTGGAAGTGACGGTAAAGTATTTAAAGGATATGGATTCTTTGTCCAAAAATACCTTTGGGAAGATTACCGTAAATTTGGTCTAGGACATGGACACGATCTTGCTGATTTTGATACATATCATAGAGTTCGCGGACTAAGATGGCCTGTGGTTGACGGTAAAGAGACTCAGTGGAGATTTAATACTAAATTTGACCCTTATGCGAAAAAAGCTGACCCGACAGCGAAATTTGCATTCTATGGAAACAAAGACGCAAAACTTCCAAGAGGAGATCTAACTAAGGCAACAAGCGGAGATGAGAAGTTCTCACTTCATAACAAGGCTAAAATTTTCTTCCGTCCTTACATGGATCCGTGCGAAATGCCTGATAGCACATATCCGCTTTGGCTATGCACAGGTCGTGTTCTTGAGCACTGGCACTCAGGCACTATGACAATGCGCGTTCCTGAGCTATACCGTGCGGTACCTGAGGCGCTTTGCTATATGCATGAACAAGATGCCGAGAAATTTGGTGTAATGCAAAACGAGATTGTTTGGGTTGAGTCTCGTCGTGGTAAGGTTAAAGCAAGGGTAGATCTAAGAGGACGCAACAAGCCGCCTGTAGGACTTGTTTATGTGCCTTGGTTCGATGAGAATGTATTTATAAATAAAGTCTGCCTAGATGCGACTTGCCCGATATCAAAAGAGACCGATTATAAAAAATGCGCGGTTAAAATTTACAAGGCATAGATATGAAAGATAGGCGCGAAGTACTCAAATTTGGCTTAAAGGCGATTAGCTTAGTGATCGCTGGAGGCTTTACTTGGAGTACGCAGACTAATCTTAAGGCTCAAACTCTCATCCTTCGCCCGCCCGGAGCAAGGGATGAGAAGGGCTTTATGGCTAGTTGTATAAGATGCGGGCTTTGCGTGGAGGCATGTCCTTTTGATACGTTAAGCCTAGCAAAGCTTGGTGATAATATAAGCTTTGGAACGCCTTATTTTACGCCAAGAGAGACGCCTTGCTACATGTGTACCGATATCCCTTGTACGGTCGCCTGTCCGACGGACGCTCTTGACGTGAAGCTCGTTAGCACCGATGATAAGCTTGATATCAACAAATCTCGCATGGGTATAGCCGTGCTTGATCCTTACAGCTGTATAGCTTTTGCGGGAATTCAGTGTGATGCCTGTTATAGAGCTTGTCCGCTTATAGATAAGGCTCTCGTGCTTGAGTATAAAAGAAACGAACGAACCGAAAAGCACGCATTCTTACTTCCCGTGGTGGATGCAAACTACTGCACGGGCTGCGGAAAATGCGAAAACGCCTGCGTAACGAAAAAAGCGGCTATTTTCGTGCTTCCAAGAGAGATCGGACTTGGCGAAGTGAATGACAACTACGTTAAAGGCTGGATAGAAGGCGATGATACGAGACTAAAAGATATAGACACCAAGATCAAGCTTGATCAAAACAAAGTCAAAGACTATCTTAACAGCGGAGAGATATGATGAAATACCTACTGCTTAGAAGAATAACTCAAATTTCCATTTTGACTCTGTTTTTGATTAGTAATCTTTACGGACTTAAAATTCTGCAAGGAAATTTAAGCTCGTCTATGATCTTTGGCACTATCCCGCTTAGTGATCCGTTTGCAGTGTTGCAGCTGTTTTTGGCCAGCTTTACACTTGCCAGCTCTGCTGCGCTTGGGGCTTTGATAGTTGTGTTGATATACGCTCTTATCGCGCCTCGTGCATTTTGCGCTTGGGTGTGCCCTGTAAATATGATAACCGATTTTGCAAGATTTGTTAGAGTAAAATTTGGCTACGACAAAGATAAAAAAGTAGTCGTGTTTTCTAAAAGCTTTCGCTACTACATACTTGCCTTTGTGCTTTTTATGTCGGTTATCATGCAAACGCCTGCATTTGAGGGAGTAAGCTTTATCGGCATAATTCAGCGCGGTATCATATACGGCGGTACGCTTTGGATATTTGTGGCTTTTGGCGTGTTTGCCATAGACGCTTTTGTAGGCGATAGACTGATATGCTCAAAGCTCTGTCCTCTTGGCGCTTTTTATGCGACGATTGGCAAATTTGCGTTTATCCGCGTAGAACATGATAGCCAAAACTGTACAAAATGCATGAAGTGCAAAGTGATATGTCCTGAAAGCCAAGTACTAGGAATAATCGGAAAAGAAAGCGGTTTGATAACCTCTAGCGAATGTATCAGCTGCGGACGCTGTATAGACGTTTGCGGCGATGACGCGTTAAAATTTAGCATAAGAAATTTAAGGAGAAAATGAATGAAAACTTTTAGGTTTGCACTTGGTGCAATGGCTGCGGCAATCATCCTTGCAGGGTGTAATGCGCCGTCAGTCGCGGACAACAAGCCAAAGGATTTGGGCGGATTAAGAAGCTCTGATGTGATGGATGAAAATTCAGTCAAGCTACTGGAGTATCAATACTCAACCGATCCTGCAGGAACTGCTAAAAACATAGAGCGCGCATTTGAAAATGCTCCTCCGATGATCCCTCACGATCTAGAAGGGCTTATCCCTATTACCAAAGATATGAATATGTGCGTAACCTGCCATATGCCTGATGTCGCCAAAGACGCCGGAGCTACGCCTCTGCCTAAATCGCACTTTTATAGCATTAGAAACAATAAGGACTTAGCAGATAAGCTAAGCGATGATAGGTTTAACTGTACTCAGTGCCACGCTCCTCAAGCAAACGTGACCGTGCCGTTTAAAAATAACTTCAAACCTGAGTTTAGAACTAAAGACGGCGCAGAGAGGTCAAACCTGCTTGATATACTAAATGACGGTGTGAGGTAAGATTGCAAGAGGCGAATAATCTCTCAAGAAGAAGACTTTTTACAAAAATTTTAGGCGCCAAAGAGCAGGCGCCTAATTTTATCGCTCCGCCGTATTTTTGCGGAGAATTTGACTGTGTAAATTGTCACGCTCCTTGTGTAAAGGCTTGCGGACGCGAGCTTTTGAGACTTGAAAATCAAAGAGTTGTTTTTGAGTTTAAAAATTTAGGTTGCAACTTCTGCAAGGATTGTGCCATAGCTTGTGAAGAGATCG